>JANNUB010000377.1:0-1645 GCA_031394795.1 Ignavibacteriota bacterium
CTCAGCCCACTTGCGGTCGGTAATGTCACGTACAATGGCTTGAATGTAGAGTTCTTCATTCAGTTCCACCCTGTTCAGACCAACTTCCGCATTGAACAGTGTTCCATCGAATCGTTGATGTTGCCACTCAAAAAACACAGATTCATCCCTAAGCACGCTATTAATTTTCTCGGACACCTTTTCTAATGATGGACTGCCATCAGGCTGAAGCAGGGGAGAGAAATCGGTTGGTTTCTTTCTCAGAATCTGCTCTCGTGTGCAGCCAAACATGGTCAGAGTCTTTGCGTTGCAGTCGATAAACAAATCATCCTTCATGAGAAAGATAGCATCGTTTGCCGATTCAAAAAGTGTTTTGTAGCGAAGCTCGCTCTCGCGTAGTCCCTTTGCTGCGCGCTTGCGCTCGGTGATGTCATGCACGGTGCCGCGAAAACCATTGATGCTTCCATCAGCCGCTTTGATCAGGTACACGGAAACCTCGACGGATCGAAGCGTCCCATCCGGGCGAACCAAATCCCATTCGAGGGCTTGTTCCGGAATCCCCGTTCGGAAGACCCGATTGTAAGTTTGGAAAACGGCTTTTCCCCCCTCGGGGGTCATGTACAGGCGATTGTTCATCCCCATCAATTCATTTGCGGGGCGTCCCAACATACGGACTAGCGCAGGGTTGACAAAAGTAAAGTTGCCCGCCGTGTCCACCTCATAGTAGTAGCCGTCTTCGATATCGTCCAGAATGGACCGAAAGCGCTCTTCGCTCGCGCGCAATGCTTCTTCCGCCTGCTTGCGCTCGGTGATGTCACGGACAATACCTCGGAAGCCAATGGGTTCCCCTGTGGAATCTGTTCTTCGAGATACAGACGCCTCAATAAACCTCTTTGTTCCGTCCTTTCTAATAATCTCCCAATCGAATGCTTTAGCCGGTTTCCCTGTTCGATAGACCTCATTAAAGGTTTGATAGACCTTCTTGGCGTTTTGATCATCCATATACTTCCGGTTATTCATGCCCAACAATTCATCGTGGGGATATCCAATAATGCCGCCTAACGAATCATTGAAGAATGTGAAGTTCCCGGCAACATCAAGCTCGTAGTAGCCGTCTTCGATGTTCTCAAGAATCGTTCGATATTTCTCTTCACTTTCCCGCAGCTCTTCGTCGGCGCGCTTGCGCTTGGTGACGTCTACCATTACTCCTCGGAGCTTTACAGGCAAATCCTTCTCAACTATCACGGAGACAATATCTCTGAGCCACACTATGCGCCCGTCCGCAGTTATCATGCGATATTCAAAATCATGATTTCGCTTGTCATGGGTTGCTGAAACACATAAGGCAACAGTCCACTCCTGGTCGTCGGAATAGATGTGGTCTTTCCAGAATGTCGGTTCTGTAAGCCAGCGCTCAGTTGGATACCCAAGAAGACGTTCGGCTTGCTGGCTGACGAAGGTAAACTGAAACGTCCTCGCATCGGCTTCCCAGACGATTCCATCAATTGAACCAACAAGATTTTCATAGTTCTGTTGCGATTGTCGTACTGCCTCTTCTGCTCGCTTACGTTCGGTGATGTCACGGTCAATTCCAATGACCACTTCTCTGCCCCCTAACATAACCAAGCACATGGAACTCTCAATGGGAAACAGTGAGCCATCCTTC
>JANNUB010000379.1:0-19594 GCA_031394795.1 Ignavibacteriota bacterium
CCACAACGTCGGATGCCGTCTTCAACGTCTTTTTCTGTCATGAACATATTGCACAAATCAATCTCAACAACGATATTCATCAACCCAAATCCGTTACCCATGTCTCCGAACTCCCGTTACCTGTCTCTCCGGTCTAAACACTCCCAAAGGGAGAAGGGGAGAAAAGTCCCTCTCCCTTTGGGAGAGGGATTTAGGGTGAGGGCTTTGGCTCAGAAGAAAGCTTATCGTTGTTGAGAATTGTTGTCTCACTCCAAAACTTCAACAACAAGTTTCTCGCGGCGATTCTTCTAAACTCCGCGCTTCCTCGTGCATCGGAAATCGGCGTGAAGTCATCATCAATGAGCGGCATTGCTTCTTCCACAACATCACGCGCCCATCGCTTACCTTGCAGAAACTTTTCTGCGGTGGTCGCCTGCTTCACGCGTTCTGCCATTCCACCATACGCAAGTGTTGCGGAGCTGATGCAATTCATCTCATCCAACTCAAGCCTGAAACCAGCGCTTACAGTTGAGATGTCGAGGTCTTTCCGTTTCGACACTTTGTACCACTTGACTATTGTATTGCGTTTGAGTTTTGGAAGTATGATTTCCACAATCAATTCATCTTCTGTGCGTACCGTTTCTCGATAGCCTGTTACATAGTTGCTCAACGGAACTTCTCTTTTTCCCGAAGCATTTTTGAGAACAACTTTCGCGTTGTACGGAATCAACGCCGAAAGCGTATCGCCAATCGGAGAGGCGGAACCCACATTGCCGCCCAGCGTCGCGAGATTTCTGATTTGCAGAGAACCGAATACATTGAACGTATCGGCGAGGGCGGGAAAATCTTTCTCGATTCCCGAATGAACATCACTCAGCGCGATTCCTGAACCGATGCGAAGCGAATCGCTTTCTTCGCGCATGGTTTTCAATTCATCAACGAATGAAAGGTCGAGAATCTTCTCCAACACTTCATGCTTCTTCGTTACACGCAACGCAATGTCCGTCGCGCCGCAGATGACGATTGCATCGGGGTGTTGATGCTTGAGCGTGAGCGCTTCGGGAAGAGTTGTTGGCTGGAAGTATGTTTGTGTTTTCGATTTGATGATTGCCGAATTGTGTTCAATCGTTCGTAGCAGTTCAACAACTTCTTTTTCTTTTGCCGAGAGCGAATCCGCGCCGTGATGAACGCAAGACTTAGCCGCCGCTTCAACAATCGGTTTGTAGCCTGTGCATCGGCAAAGATTTCCCGTCAACGCATCGTCAATCTCGTGCCGCGTCGGATGGTCGTGATTTTTGTAGAGTGAGAAGAGCGACATGATGATGCCAGGCGTGCAATATCCGCACTGACTTCCGCCCGTTTCAACCATTGCCTGTTGCACAGGATGTAGCGGTTCATCGTTCGTCTTGAGGTCCTCGACCGTTACGAGTTGCTTGCCGTGAATCATCGGCATGAAGACCAAACACGAGTCAACTGCTTTGTAGCGAAGTTTGTTGTCGTTGCTGAGTTCGCCGAGAACAACCGTACACGCGCCGCAATCGCCCTCTGCGCAGCCTTCTTTCACTCCTTTATGTGAAGGAAGGCTGCGCAGATAATTCAAAACAGTCGTCGTCGGCGTTACCGCCTTCGAAAAGTCTTCGGTGATGATGTTGTTGTCGAGGACGAATGAAATGGAAGAACGCATGGTAGATTCTATACAAAATCATCGTTATTATCAATGAACAGAGATTTGTCTCTCGCCCTACGGATCGTAGACAAGCCGCGAAGACGCAACCCTACCCGCTTTTTTTATCTCTTGGCGTCTCTGCGTCTTTGCGTGAGACCTCTATGTTCGACTTCGCGCCACGCCTTAAAATGAAAAATGAACCCGTCTGGCAGTTTGCCTTCGACTGCCTGCAACAAAATATTCCCGTCATGCTTCTCGCGGTTGCTGAGAGCGCCGGCGCGTCGCCGGGCAAAGCGGGATTCAAAATGGCGATTGCCTCGAATGGCGAACGACGCGGCACCATCGGCGGCGGCATCATGGAAGTGAATTGGGTTGGGCAATCGCTCAAGTCGCTTGGGGAGGGAAGCGCCGCGATGGAAGTGCGACGGGTTTTCCACTCGCGCGAAACACCACACGAACAATCAGGGCTCATTTGTTCCGGCTCGCAAACGATTCTTGCTGTGCCGTTCGACGTTCGGGCGAAAGAGTGCATCGGGGAAATTCTCACGACGTTTGAACAGAAAAAGTTCGGACGTCTGAGCATTGGAGTGAGCGGAATCTCGTTGGAACAGAACAAACTTCACGACGAGGATTTTTCATTCACGTATAAAAGCGAGAAGGATTGGAAGTACAAAGAAAATCTCGGCGTTCTCGATACGGTGTACATCGTCGGAAGCGGACACGTCGGGCTTGCGCTTTCTCGCGTCATGTCAACACTGGACTTCCGCGTCGTCGTGATTGATGACCGCGCTGCGGTTGAGACGTTTACGAAGAACACATTCGCTCACGAAAAAATCTTTTCAGCGTATGATGCAATTGGCGATATCATCCGCGACGGCGGGCGTTCGTACGTTGCAGTTGTGACGACGGCATACAAATGTGATGAGGCGGCGCTGAAATCCATCATCAACAAGAATCTGAAATACATCGGGTTGATGGGAAGCGAAGCGAAGACGAAACAAATTTTTGACGACTTGAGAAAAGAAGGAATCACCGACGAACGACTGCATCGGATTCACACGCCCATCGGAGTTCCTATTGCGAGTCACACGCCGGAAGAGATTGCGGTGAGCATCGCGGCAGAAATCATACAGGCAAAGAATGAGCACGCGGCGTAACGAAAACGCAATTCGCATCGAAGAAAATGTAGCGCTGGCAAACTTCACGACGCTGAAGTTGGGGGGCAACGCGCGTTACTTTGTGGAATGCAACAGCGTCGCACAGATTCTCTCGACGTTGGAGTTTGCGCGACGCAACCATCTGCGCGTTCATGTGTTGGGCGGAGGAAGCAACACGATTGTTCTCGACGAGGGATTCGAGGGGCTTGTGCTGAGAATTGCTTTGTGCGGCATTCACTTCGTTCGCGAAAACAATGACGTGAAACTTACAGTCGCGGCAGGGGAAGAATGGGACGAGTGTGTGCGATTCTGCATTCAAAAAAATCTCGCAGGTGTTGAATGTCTTTCAGGGATTCCCGGGCTTGTCGGTGCGACGCCGATGCAAAATGTCGGCGCGTACGGTCAGGAAGTTTCGGAAACGATTGTTGAAGTGAAGGCGATTGAACGAGCGACGCTGGACGAGGTTCGTTTTACAAATGCAGACTGTAGGTTTGCGTACAGAAGAAGTCGTTTCAACTCCGATGATGCGAATCGCTTCATTATTATAGAAGCGACATTTCGATTGCAAGAGTTCGGCGAGCCGGAGATTCGCTATCCCGAATTGAAGCGGTTTGCCGAGGCGAATGTTGATTTCCAAGAATTAAAGTCAGGGCGTGAGAGACTGCAAGGTGTCCGCGATTCCGTTCTTGCGTTGAGAAGGAAAAAGTCAATGGTGATTGATGCAGGCGACGCCGATTCACGGTCGGTCGGTTCGTTTTTCAAGAATGCAATCCTGTCGCCGAAAGATTTCCAACGGTGTGAGGAGAAAATTCGTGCAGAGAATTCAAGTGCCGTCGTTCCGACTTTCCCTGCAGGAGAGAGCGTGAAAGTTCCTGCCGCGTGGCTCGTGGAGAACGCGGGATATCGCAAAGGCTTCCGAAAAGGCGGCGTCGGAGTGTCGTCGAATCATTCACTCGCACTCGTGAATTACGATGGCTCGACGCGGGAACTGCTTGCGCTTGCGGATGAGATTCAATCAACAGTTTTCAGAAAATTCGGCATACGGCTTGAACGCGAGCCGGTTGTCGTACGATAATCCACCATTATCAAAGGAGAAACAAATGAAATCCCCACGTTTGCTGTTGTTATTGTGCGCGATGGTTTTCGCATCGTGCGGCGTCGCGGTGAAAACAAGTTCCGACAAGGTTCAGGAATCGCCGCTGCAAAAAAACCCTGACATCGTCGAGTTGACGTTCTTGCAACTCAACGACGTGTACGAAATCACGCCGGTCGAGAACGGCAAGTTCGGCGGGATGGCGCGTGTTGCGACAGTGCGCAAAGAGCTGCTGAAAGAAAACCCGAACACGATTACCACACTCTCCGGCGATTTCATCAGCCCTTCGGCGATCGGGACGAGTAAGTATCAAGGGAAGCGGATCAACGGCGCGCAGATGGTGGACGCGATGAATGCCGTCGGCGTTGATTACGTCTGCTTCGGCAATCATGAGTTCGATTTGGGCTACGAGCCGCTGCAAGAATGCATCAACCAATCAAAGTTCACATGGGTTTCTTCCAATATTCAATACACACCCTCGCAGGAAGGATTCGTCGCGCCGTTCAGAAAAATGGTTGATGGCAAAGAAGAGTCGTTTCCCGAATCGAAAATAGTTTTGGTGAAGAATTCTTCCGGAGCGGAGATCAGAGTCGGACTCATCGGTTTGACTATTGGAAGCAATAAGCCTTCGTACATTGTCTGGGAGGATCCATTCGATGCGGCGCGTAGACGCGTGAATGAACTGAAGGGGAAGACGGACATCATTGTTGCTTTGACCCATCTATCAATCGAAGATGACAAACAGCTTGCGGCGCTCGTTCCTGAAATCACCATGATTCTCGGCGGGCACGAGCACACGAACATGATGTTCAAGGAGGGAAGCACCATCATCTCGAAAGCCGATGCGAATGCGCGAACGGTGTACATTCATCGGCTTCGTTGGAACACTTCCACAAAATCACTCGGCATCACGTCGGAAGTAAAAACGATTGACGCGACAATTCCCGAAGAACCAGCGACGGCAAAAGTCGTGAACGACTGGACGAACCGGGCGTACGCGGGGTTTCAAGAGAAAGGATTCAATCCCGAAGAAGTCGTCACAACATTCAAAGACGCGCAAGATGGACGAGAGAGTTCTATTCGCTACAAGCAAACAAATCTCGGAACGCTCGTCGCGAAATCAATGTTGGCGGCGGCGAAGAATTCCCAAATCGCGGTCTTCAACAGCGGCTCGATTCGTCTGGACGACCAGTTGTTCGGCGTGACGACGCAGTACGATATCATTCGTACAATGCCGTTTGGTGGAAAATTATTCGATGTTGAAATGAGAGGAAGTTTGCTGCAAAAACTTCTCGACGCGGGAGAGAAGAACGCTGGTAGGGGCGGGTATTTACAATACGATGGAGTTGCGTTCGACTTGACAAAAAAAACTTGGAACGTCAATGGTAAAGCGATTGACGTAAAAGGAAAATATTGGGTCATCGTTTCGGACTACTTGTTTTCGGGAAAGGAACAGGGAATCGAATTCTTCAGTAAAGAAAACCCCGATGTGCTCAATGTCCTTGAGCCGAGTTCTGACGCGAATGATCTGCGGAGAGATATTCGATTGGCAGTGATTGGATTTGTGAAGAAGTGATTGATTTTCACGCGCATCATTGGTAGGTTGAATGCAAAGGAGAAGTAACATGGAACTAAACTGGCGAGACCACATCGAAAGCACGCCTGATGTTTTGCGAGGTAAACCTCGAATCAAAGGGACGAGAATTCCTGTCAGCCTTATTCTCGGTTATCTTGCAGAGGGGACAAGCGCGGAAGGTATCATTGCCGAGTTTCCCGACTTGACTGCGGAGCAAATTGCCGCGTGCCTTGATTACGCGCGTGAACTTTCTGAATTTGAAGTTGCGGCGTAATAGAAATGCGTTTCTTCGCAGACCATTGCATCTCCAACTTTGTGATTCGTGAGTTGAGGAGTCAAGGACATCAAGTGTTTCGTTTGAGGGAACACATTCCTCAGAATTCACCCGACCCCATTGTGCTTGACAAGGCTCAGGAGTTTGACTCGATTCTTATTTCATTGAATGGGGACTTCAGTGACATAGTAACGTATCCACCATCGCAATACAAAGGTATCGTCGCACTTCAGTTGCATAATCGTCCCCGAGTTGAACCTCACGTCATCAACTTACTGAGACAATATCTCCACACTCATCTCGACCAAAAGCATTACAAAGGAAAATTGTTTTTAGTTGAGCCACATCGAATTCGCATTAGGGGATAACTTTTGTTCTCGCATTTCGTACACATCGTCGGTCGTCAATCCAACCTGAAAACTGATTCCATCAATCATCAACACAAAAGGAAACACACAATGATATTTTTGCATTCGGCAATACGTCGCTCGACGTTTGCCGCAGTCGTTCTGTTCGCGATGAATTCATCGTTCGCGCAATCCGTGTACAAACAAACCAAACCGCTCGATCCGCCGAACATGGATCCCTCGTGCGAGCCGTGCAAAGATTTTTATCGCTTCGCGAACGGCGGCTGGGTTGACAAGAATCCCGTGCCCGCGGCGTACAGCAATTGGGGAAGTTTTAGCGAAATCAATCAGCGCAACGAAGACATTCTCAAAACGATTCTCGATGAAAGCGCCGCCATGAAAGAAGCGCCGCGAGGAAGCGCCGTGCAGCTTGTCGGTGATTTTTTCGCGAGCGGCATGGATTCCGCTCAGTCGGATGTGGACGGCGTGAAACCGCTGGCGGTTGATTTCGAACGAATCAACAGAATCAAGAACCTCTCCGACCTGCAGGCGATGGTAACGTATTTCCATCTCGGACTCGGCGCGCCGATCTTCGGACTCTCGTCCCAGCAGGATTTCAAAAACAGCGAGGAAGTGATTGCGAGCGTGGATCAGTCCGGCATGACGCTTCCGGATCGCGATTACTATTTGAAAGACGACGAGCGCTACAAGTCTACGCGAAAAGAGTTCAACGACTACATGGTCAAAATGTTCGCGATGCTCGGCGACGATGAGAGGGCGGCGAAAGCAAACGCGGCAACGGTCATGAAGATCGAAACACGGCTTGCCAATGCCTCAATGCCGCGCGTAGAAATGCGCGACCCGAAGAACGTCTATCATCGCATGTCGCTTGCCGAAGTGAAGAGGCATATTCCCGCGTGGAACTGGACGAAATACTTGACGGATGCTCGACTGGAGGGAGTCGCTTCGCTGAATGTCTCGCAGCCGAAGTTTATGAAGGAAGTGAACGCGATGCTGAAGCAAGTCCCGATCAAAGACTGGAAAACATATTTACGCTGGCAATTGATTGACCAGGCTGCGCAATATCTGAGCAAAGATTTCGTTGATGTCCATTTCACATTTCACGGCACGGTGTTGAATGGACAGAAGGAACTGCTGCCGCGTTGGAAGCGCGTGTCGCGCACAACCGACAACCTCATCGGCGAAGCGCTCGGACAGGCGTACGTCGCAAAAACATTTACGCCCGACGCAAAAGCGCGCGCGAAGAAAATGGTGGAAAACCTTCTTGCGGCGTACCGTGAGCGCATCAACACGCTCGAGTGGATGAGCGACGCTACGAAAGCAAAGGCGCTGGAGAAGCTGAGCACCTTCGTGCCGAAAATCGGCTACACGGACAAATGGAAAAGCTACGGTGGTTTGGCGATTGATCGCGGTTCGTTCGCGCAAAACATCATCCGCTCCGCGCAGTTTGAAACGCGCCGCCAGTTGAACAAGATCGGCAAGCCGCTCGACCGCACCGAATGGTTCATGACGCCGCCCACGGTGAACGCGTATTACAATCCGCCGATGAATGAGATTGTGTTTCCCGCAGGCATCATGCAACCGCCATTCTTCGATCCGAACGCGGACGACGCAGTGAACTACGGCGGCATGGGCGCGGTGATCGGGCATGAAATCACGCACGGCTTCGACGACCAGGGGCGCCAGTTCGATGCGAAAGGAAACCTTACCGATTGGTGGACGAAAGAGGACGAGGAACGTTTCACCAAGCGCGCCGACGTTGTGGTTGATCAGTTTAACAATTATGCCGCGATTGATTCGCTGAAAGTCAACGGCAAGTTCACGCTCGGCGAAAACATCGCGGACCTCGGCGGACTTTCTATCGCGTATCATGCGTTCAAGAAAACGCTCGATCCCGCGAAGGAGCAGCAAAAAATTGACGGCTACACGCCGGCGCAACGGTTCTTCCTCGCGTGGGCGCAAATGTGGCGACGCAACTACACGCCGCAAAATCTTCGTCAGCGGATCGTGACCGACCCGCACGCGCCGAACGTCTTTCGGTGCAATGGACCACTCTCAAACATGGCAGAATTCTTCGAGGCATTTGGATGCAAAGATAGAGATGCGATGGTGCGGGCGAAAGAGAAGCAGGTAAAGATCTGGTAGTGAGGAGTGGATGGATGTCCGAAGGACTCCTTCGGAGGATAGTTGGATAGTTGGATAGTTGGATGGATGGATGAGGTAATGGAAGTTGTGTGACAGCTCTCAGTGATCCGGACTGCTGTGGAATTCATCCCGATTGGCGAAAGTCAGTCGGGATTTTTTTGTAGGTTGAGACTGTTGAGACTAAGTGTTGAATGCGATATATTTGAGCATTGTAAATCACTCATCCATTCATCCAACTATCCATCAATCCAACTATCCCCAGAATTGAATGGCAATCACGCTGAGTCACATCACGATCTATCCAATAAAATCCTGTCGAGGAATTTCTTTGCAGTCTGCTTTGCTTGAACCGCGGGGATTGCAATACGATAGACGATGGATGCTTGTGGATGACGACGGCATGTTTATCACGCAACGCACGCTGCCCCGAATGGCGCTGATCACACCGCGCATCGGCGAAGAGCATCTTGAAATCGAAGCGCCCGATATGGAGCCGCTGCTCGTTCCGTTGACGATTCACATCCATCAGACCGATCCCGTTCAAGTGTGGGATGATTCGGTCGAAGCTGTTTCTCTCGGCGACGAGGCGTCTGAATGGTTCAGCGAGTTTCTTGGAGATCACTGTAAGCTTGTCGCGATGGCGGAGAGTTCTGTTCGATACATTGACGAAGACTTTGCGCACAATCGCGAGCAGGTGAGTTTTGCAGACGGCTTTCCGCTCCTACTGATTTCCCAAGGGTCACTGGCAGATTTGAATGCCCGCCTTCCCAGACCGTTGCTAATGAATCGCTTTCGTCCCAATCTTGTCGTGCGCGGTTGCGAGCCGTACGCGGAGGATTCGTGGAAAGAGATTATGATCGGCAATGTGAAGATGTCTGTTGTAAAGCCCTGTTCGCGCTGCGTGATTACGACCGTTGATCCGGACACCGGATCGAAAGACCTCGAGCCCCTGCGCACGTTGGCGACGTACCGCGCTGTCCGCGGAAAAGTGATGTTTGGACAAAACGTACTTCACGCGTCGAACGGAACACTGTCCGTTGGCGATCAAGCAAGAATTATTTCTCACGTACAACAAAAGGAAACGATGTATGGAAAATCATGACAAGCCGCAAAACTATTTCAATCACGCGCGATACGTTCCGCTTTTTCATTTCGTGCTGTTTGGGTTGTTGCTCTTGAGTTTTATAGGTTCGTTTGTGAATCTCAGGGAATCGTTTGGAACGCCGAACCTCTACAGCGCTTCGCTGATTGTCATGATACACGTTATGCTGGTTTTAGTATTTTGGTACATGCGAGCATTTCCCTTGCGCGCACAAGATCGAGCTATTCGCGCAGAAGAAAATGTCCGCCATTTTGCGATGACGGGAAAACTGTTGGATGCACGTTTGCGCATGGGACAAATCATCGCGCTCCGCTTCGCGTCGGATGAAGAGTTTGCGGCGCTTGCAAAAAAAACTGTTGATGAGAATATGAAGCCCGATGACATCAAGAAAGCAGTAAAGAACTGGCGGGCGGATTACTATCGCGTATAGAGCAAAACCTCTTTCACTACTACAACGATCTCACGATGCTAAAACGTAGGACGGCTTTCGTTACTTTCGCGATTGTATTGGTTTCGGCACTGGTGAATGCGCAAAGCGTCATGCCTGTGCCGGCTCAGATAACGAAACTCAGCGGCTCGCTCGTCATTGATTCGAGTTTCGCGGTATCCGTTTCGGCTGGCGGCGATAAAAATGTATCGTCCGCCGTTCAGCGGTTTCTTCAGCGCCTCGCGAAACTTACCGGCATCTTTTCCATGAAGCAAACTCTCTCCGGCGAAACGCTCTCGACGCTCAACGTTGTTTGTAAAGAGAAGTCGCGGGCAATTCCCTCAGCGGCGGAGGACGAATCGTACACGCTCGAAGTCGGAACGCGCATGGCGGTGCTGAATGCCCAAACACGTTTCGGCGTTTTGCGCGGACTCGAAACTTTTTTGCAGCTTGTCGAATTGGGCGGGAACGGATTTCACGTTCCCTGCATGACGATTCAAGATCAACCGCGCTTTGCGTGGCGCGGATTGTTGATTGACGCGTGCCGCCATTGGATGCCGGTCGAAGTCATCAAACGCAATCTCGACGGCATGGCGATGGTGAAGATGAATGTATTGCACTGGCATCTCTCGGAGGATCAGGGCTTTCGCGTTGAGAGCAAAAAATTTCCGAAGTTGCACGAGCTTGGCTCAGACGGAAATTACTACTCGCAAGAACAAATCAAAGACGTGGTTGCGTACGCGGCGGAGCGCGGCATTCGCGTTGTGCCCGAGTTTGATATGCCGGGACATACGACGTCATGGTTCGTCGGACATCCCGAGCTTGCAAGCGCGCCCGGCCCCTATGAGATCGAACGCAAATGGGGCGTCTTCGATCCGGCGATGGATCCGACGAAAGAAACCACCTACAGATTTCTCGACACGTTCATCGGCGAGATGGCGAAACTTTTTCCCGACGAATATTTTCACATCGGCGGCGATGAGGTGAACGGCAAGCAATGGAGTGCGAGCGCGGAAATCATTTTGTTCAGGGGAAAGAATAACCTTATAGACAATCATGCTCTGCAAGCATACTTCAACCGTCGTCTTCTTGCCATCTTGAAAAAACATGGCAAGAAGATGATTGGCTGGGACGAAATCTTTCATTCCGATCTGCCGAAAGACATTGTCGTGCAATCGTGGCGGGGACAGAAGTCGCTTGCCGAAGGGGCGAAGCAAGGCTTCCAGGGAATTCTTTCTCACGGCTACTATCTCGATCATATCAAGTCGGCTGCATTTCACTACGCAGTTGATCCGATTGACACAACGATTGCAAATCTCAGCGAAGGCGAGCAAAAGAAAATCCTTGGCGGCGAAGCTTGCATGTGGGCAGAGTATGTTTCTCTCGAAAATATTGACTCGCGTATTTGGCCCCGCACTGCTGCGATCGCTGAACGCCTTTGGTCACTTTCTGCGACGATGAATGTTGATGATATGTATCGCCGACTCGAAGTCGCCAGCAGGCAGCTTGAACTTGTCGGACTCACGCATCGGTCAAGTTACACACAAATGCTGGAGCGGCTTGCGGGCAGCAATTCCATCGAGCCACTGAAAGCGTTGGCTGATGTTGTCGAGCCGGTAAAGAACTATGAGCGCGGAAGAACGCGGCAGTACACGCAACTCACTCCCCTCAACAGATTGGTGGATGCCGTGAGGCCGGAGAGTGATGCTGCACGGGAGTTTGCCGCCATGAGTGACGACAATAAACGTGAACTGCTACGCTTATGGGCAGGCAACCACGCGTTGCTTTTGCCTATCATTCGGCAGTCGCCTCTCTTGCAAGAAATCGAGCCGCTGTCAAAAAATCTCTCTGATGTCGCGGAAATCGGGCTGAGGTTGTTGCAGAAAAACCGCCAGCCGTTTTCGGAGCAGGAGAAGTCGCGGTTGAAAGACGTGCTTGATAAAGCGGCGACATCCGTCGGCGCGTTGCAGCTGATGGTTGTTCCGACCATCAAGCGAATGTTCGAGGCGGCGCAAAAAGGAAGGGAGTAACTATCGCGCAAGTTCATTTTCATTCATTGGCGCGAGTCTGTCGCTATTCACGTTCATATTCATTTCGATAAGAGGAGGAGAGCCTTGGTGGAAGTCTATGTAACATCGAGAGGGCGGATGGTCATTCCCTCTGCCATTCGAAAACAACTCGGCATCACCGCAGGAACTCGGATTAATATCGAAGTTGATGAAGAGAAATACGTAATTGCTTTGCATCCTGTAACTCCTGCAGTGATTCGCTCATTCAAAGGAATATTGAAGTCGAAGGCCAGAGAGAAGTCCGCAACGCGGCAACTCCTTGAGGATCGAGCGGAGGAGTTACGCCGAGGGAGATGGAAGTAAAGTGGCGATTCGCTACGCCATCACCGGCTTCGGTCGCTTCGCCGAAAAAGCCATCGCACCCGCCATCCAGCAATCGGGCAACTCCAAACTCGTCGCGATACAAAATCGCTCGCTCGCCAAAGCACAATCGATTGCCTCATCACTCGATGTTCCTCTTGCGTTTGACTCCGTGAAAGCACTCGTCGCCCATCCCGACGTCGACGCGATATTCATCACGTCTCCTAATTCTTTTCATTGCGAAGAAACGATTCTCGCGGCGGAAGCAGGCAAGCACGTTCTTTGCGAAAAGCCGATGGCGTTGAATGTCGCGGAATGCCAGCGCATGATAGATGCGTGCAAAAAGAACAACGTGAAGCTGATGGTTGGGCACATGTTGCGGCTCTCGCCGTTAGTTGTGAGAATGAAAGAACTTGTGCAATCGGGCGCAATCGGCAGAGTGATTCGCGCCGAATCGAATTTCATTTATGATGGACGTCTGAGCACACGTTCATGGCTACTCGACAGAAAGATTGCCGGCGGCGGACCGACGTTCGACGTTGGAATCCATTGTCTTGACACGCTGCGTTTCATTCTGGATGATGAAGTGGTTTCGATTGAAAAAGAACTAACGCCGGAACCGAGTGCGGATGAAACCGAATCATCTTCACAGCTCCTGCTTCGTTTTTCAAAAGGAATTCCAGCGGCGATTTTCTGTTCATATGAAACGCCGATACGTCAAAGTTACGTTGAGATTCTTGGAACTGAAGCAAGGATTTCTGCACTTGACTTCACTGTTGGCGGTCGGACCGCGGAATTGAAAACCGAAAGAAGGGGTTCGAACGCATCCCCCGAAATCATGCTCGAGCAAATCGCAGTTCCAAATCTTTATGTCAAGGAACTGAATCACTTTTCGGATTGCATCATCAATAACGCCGAGCCGTTGCTTTCTCCTTTCAACGCCCTGCAAAATCAATATGTGCTCGATGCAGTCATGCAAGTCCGAAAGGACTCTCGACGAGTCGAGTCTTCGACCTTCGGAGAGGAACGATGAAGCTCAAGATAGTCGGCATTGTCATCGGCGCCGCTCTTTTTCTTGCATTGGTTCTTCTCCCTCCGTTTCAAACATTTCATGATGCCGCACAGCGGTTTCTCGCCGAACAGACTTCGACTTCGCTCAACCTGACGACGGAAACGCTGGCCCGCTCGATGCAGACCGTTGCTGCAATGATGGCATTGATGGTCACGTGGTGGTTGACAGAAGCCATCCGGCTCGCGTACACGGCATTGGTTCCGCTCATCGTGCTGCCTCTCTTCGGCGTTACCGGTTTCAGTAAGAATCAGCCGTTTGAGTTTTCTGTTCTCAGCACACTGACGAATTACTTCAGTCCCGTCGTATTGCTTTTTCTTGGCGGGTTTCTCATTGCCGCCGCAATGCAAAAGTGGAAACTCGACCGCCGCTTCACTCTCTGGTTTCTCACGCGCTGGCGCTTCGCGGAAGACTCGCGACTCACGCTGCTCGGCATGATGCTGGTGACGGCGTTTATTTCGATGTGGATTTCCAACACCGCAACGACGGCGATGATGCTGCCTCTCGGACTTGGGATACTCTCGCTCATCGGCGCGAAACCGGGTGAGTCGCGCTACGGCACAGCATTGATGCTGGGTATCGCGTGGTCCTCGTCCATTGGCGGAGTGGGAACGCTTCTTGGAACACCGCCGAACGGGATTGCAGTCGGTATTCTCAACACGACGCTCGCAAGTGATCCGTCCTTTCATCGCATCACATTTGTTGATTGGCTCAAGTTCGGCATTCCGTTCGTGATTCTTTTTCTTCCCGTTGCATGGTTTGTATTGATGAAGGCGTTTCCGGCGGAAGTCGCGGCGTTCCGCGGCGGCAAGAAACAACTGCTCCACGATTTTCACTCGCTCGGAAATTTTTCAGCGGGAGAGAAAGGCGCCATCATCGCGTTCGGAACGGCGGTGTTTTTGTGGATCGCGACTCCGTTTGCCGATCAGTTCTTGCCGCAAAAGTTTGTGGAAAAAATCCGATGGCTTGATGAATACAATATCGGGCTGATAGTAGGCGTGTCGTTGTTTTTCATTCCGCTCAGCCTTCGCGAACGAAGCTTCATGCTGCATTGGCGCGACACGCGCTTCGTCGAATGGAGCGCTCTTCTCATTACCGGCGGCGGTATCGCTCTGTCGAACGCGATGTTCAAAACCGGGTTTGCAAGTTGGCTCGCGTCGTCGCTTGTTGCAATGTTCGGATCGCCGTCAATCATTGTGATGATGTTCGTGATTGCGCTTTTTGTTGTGCTGCTGACGGAAATCGCCTCGAACTCCGCCGTCACCTCAATGATGGTTCCCGTCGTGATTTCAATAGCAAAGACGACGGGCTACGACCCCGTTGCACTTGCGTTGACGGCGACATTTGCTGCGACCATGGGCTTCATGATGCCCGTCGGAACTCCGCCGAACGCGATGGTGTATGCAACAGGTTTCATTCGTATGAAGGATATGGTTCGCGTTGGTTTCATACTCGACTTGTTGAGCTGGTTGTTTACGGTCGGAATTCTTGTGATATTTGGGTGGTTGATTTTTGGCGTGATTTCTCTTTGATGAGTTGTTGTTGGAAGAGGAGTTTCGTAGGTTTGAGTAGAAATCATTTTGTTGGAGTTCGAATGGAAGCCGCGACAATAGCCGCGAAAATCTCGCGCGAACGTGAGTTGAGATGGATGGAGCAGAATCAAGCTCTTGCCGACAAATACAGGGGACAATGGGTGTGCATTGAAGGAGAACACCTCTTGGCAGCGTCATCGTACTTTTCTGTCTTGCTTGCCGAGACACGTGCGAAGGATGTAACTGTTCCTTTTATTGTGTACGTGCCTGAGCGAGTAGAAAACGATCTGTTCAACCTGTAGGCTCGTTTCATGCAGAACGTCGCGTACGAGTTCGCCTTCAACTACCGCTACATTTTCGGACTCGACGAATCATATCCGGCTCTTGATCTTCAGATTACAACCGACCACGGCTCCACCAGCGTCGTCGCCGTTCTTGATACGGGGGCAATGAGAACCGTTCTGATATGCCCATCTGCTTTTCGGAACAAACGCTACGGAGAAATATCCTGGGAAGAGACATTCTCGAATTGATTCAAGTAGGCCTCCGCGAATATCATTCGATGATTTTTGTTAATCCGTCTCCATAAAGGAAACTCTACACAAAAAAAAGGAGCGTGAACCATGTTCGAAACACTCGATGCCATCCTCGCAACGGCGGCAATTATTCTCGGCTTGGCTCTCGTCGTGCAAGCCATCCAACAAATCCTCAAGCAGTTCTTCGATCTCAAATCCACCTACATGCGCGCCGTGCTGCTCGCGCAATTCAAGAAGCTCGACCCCGATGCCTCCGATGCCCTGACTTCAGTTGAGAACAACATCGCCGTCAACTGGACGAGCTTCAAAACGCTTGCACAGCAGGCAGGCAGTTTTTCCGAAAAAGTCGTCAACGAACTTGAGTCGAAGCTGAACACGTTCGGCTTTCGCGATCTTCATCTCATTGAGACTCTCGACGCGAAAAAATTCAAGAAGATTACCGAAGGGCTTTCTTCGATTGAGAAGCTTCCGGCAGATCAGCGAGAGAAGATGATGAAGGAGATTGACCGCTGGTTTGAAATCAGTAAGCAGGCATTTCAGGAACATTACGAACGGCGGATGAAGCCGTGGGCGTTCTTCATCGGCGCTGCGGTCGTCATCGCGCTCAACGCGAATCTCTTCGACATCTACAAAGAGTTTGCGCGCAACAAGACACTGCGCGAATCCGGCGTCGCGCTCAGCCAGCAGTTTCTCGCGGTCTCGAAAGAAGACTTGATTCAGCAATATGCGCAACCATTCGATACGAACGCCGTTCTTTCGGATTCGGCTCGAATCGAGATCATGAAAAAGAAAGCGGCGCAAGTGCAGGCGCTTCTCGACGAACAGGCGTTTCAAGTGTTGCGCTGGAGCGAGCCGCGAGTCGCAGCGATGAAAACAACATTCACATTCTGGAATTATCTTTCGATGTTCCTCGGCGGTTCGCGACGACGCTGCTCGTGAGCTTGGGCGCGCCGTTCTGGTATGATTTCTTGAAGGGAGTGACGGGGTGGAAGGAGCGGCTGAAAGCGACACCACGGGAATAGACGCAGCACCAAGGCTGCCTCCTGTGAAACTCATGAAGAGGTATGATGGCATATGTCTCTAGTCGAAACAAAATATGAGCACATAATTCTTGATGAGAACTCAATCCCGATTATCGAGGGGGCGAATATGAAGGTCATAGAACTGGTGCTCGACAGAATCGCGTATGGATGGAGTCCCGAAGAGCTTGCTTTCCAGCACCCGCATCTCACTATCGGACAGGTTTACTCCGCGCTTGCGTATTACTCGGATCACAAAGAAGAGCTGGACAAAGACATCGAGCGCAGATTGGAATTCGTGAACGAGGTTCGAACAAATACTTCACCCTCGCCGTTGGTTGAGCGCCTGAAAGCCAAAAGGCTGATTTGATGGCTTTGAGGCTGTACATGGATCATAATGTTCAGTGGATTGGATAATGTCCAAAATGATTTCTGCCTGCTCTATGTGAGCAGGCTTTTTGTTTTTGTGAGCAGATTTCCAGAACTTTCCCCCCAAGCGATTCGTACATTACTCCGAAGGAAACCTTTGGACGGAACTTCTTCTCTCTTCTATTCTGTTGAATTGGATAGCAAGTGAAAGCTCAAATGATATTTCATCGAACAATTCTCTTCACATTTCTCTTTTCAACACAGCTTCTTGCTCAAACCGGAACCGTCGCCGGCAAAATCCTGCTGCCAAACGACGAGCCTGCCGCAAGCGCGGCGGTGATGCTCGAAGGAACAACGTTAGGCGTTTCGACAAAGGACGACGGCTCGTTCGTCATTGACGATGTTCCAATCGGAACGTACAGGGTGAACGTGCGTTTGGTGGGGTACGAACAGGTCGAAGTTCCGACGGTACGAGTGCGAGCGAAGGTTTACGGCCTCGTAGAGGATACCGTCCGTGTTCTCATTACGCTTCGCGAGAATGAGATTGAAATGAGCCAAATCCTCGTCACAGGCACGCGACGACAGGAGGCAAAAGATACACGACCGAGCGTGACGACGATGACGCCGCGCGAATCCAAAATTCTTCCCGGCGCGGCAGAAGACGTGTTGCGCAGCTTGCAGGCGTTGCCCGGCGTAACGAGCGTGAACGACTTCTCGTCACAGCTTGTCGTGCGCGGCTCCGGTCCCGATCAGAATCTCATCATGATTGACGGTTTCGAAGTCATCAATCCCTATCGGCTCTACGGCGTTGTTTCGATGTTCAACCCCGAAACGGTGAGCGACATCAGTTTGCAGACCGGCGGGTTCGCGGCGCAGTACGGCGACCGGCTCTCCGCGGTTATTGATGTGAAGAACCGCGAAGGCCGCGCTGACGTGCCGTTCAGCGCGAAACTGAATTTCAGTCTCACCAACATGAATTTGATTTTTGAAGGCGGCTTGCCGTT
The DNA here is from genome assembly GCA_031394795.1 of Ignavibacteriota bacterium. GTDB lineage: Bacteria > Bacteroidota > Ignavibacteria > UBA10030 > UBA6906 > CAADGV01. Next base: position 17,686 of record JANNUB010000379.1, read on the forward strand.
CGAAGGCTCATCGTACCTGCTGTCGTTGCGACGTACGTACTACGACTTGATTCTCGGTCCCGTACTGAAATCGAAAAAGTTGATCGAAGGCGACGTCGCGCTGCCCAACTTTCGCGATCTGCAATTCAAGTCCTCCATTCCCATAACCGACGAGCACAAAGTTGTGTTCAACGCATTGACGTCGCGCGACGGTGTTTCCGTCGTGTCCGGAAGAGCGCGCGACCGCGCCGACAGCGTGAGCCTTGCGGACGAGGCGCTGAATACCATGATCGGCGCAACGTGGCAGTTCACTCCATCAAAAGATTTCATGGTCAACACTCTCGTTTCATGGTATCGTAACCGCGGCAACGGCAATTTCGACGGTACGTTCATTGACCCTGCGCAAAATACCGGGAAGGTCGGTCGGGAAGACACCATCGGGCTTCGATTTGTCCGCTTCGCCGTGGACTACTCCTACATTTACGAAAAATCATCGCTCGCGCAGCGCTACCTGTGGAATGCCGGCCGCCATACCCTGGAGGCGGGCGCCGGCGTTGATTTCCTCCGCACGGACTTCACGCGCTATTTTGAGATTGATCAGCAGCTCAAGAACTTCATCTCGCAGCGCGGCTTCGCCGTGCCGACGGATGAAACAGAAACGATTCGCTTCAATCGCTACAACGTGTACGTGCAAGATAGAATAGCGTTCGGCGAGAGGTTGTTTGTTCAGCCGGGTGTGCGGATGGACTTCTATCCCGTGTTGAGAAAGAAGCTTTACCCTGCTCTGCGTCTGAATCTCTCGTACAAGCTCAGTGAGCTCTCGACCCTGCGCGCTGCAGTTGGCGTGTACTATCAATCTCCGGGCATGGAGAAGCAGGATGCCCGCAACCGCCTTACGTTCGGAGATGCGGCGTTCAAGAGCCTTAACGCCGAACGCGCGCTGCACTATATCGCGGGGTACGACAGGATGGTGAATCCCTCCTGGCAGCTCAAAGCGGAAGCGTATTACAAGGGTTTTGCCGATGTGATCGTGCCTCAAAAGCTGCACGGCTCGCGATGGTATTCATCACGTACCGCGGTGGACAGCATTTTCTCGCCCCGCGGCTGGACTGCGCCAGTCCGGATTCCGAGCGACTCGCTCACATCGTTTCCGGTAAATGATGCAACGGGAAATTCCTACGGCTTCGAGTTGATGTTGCAAAAGATCCGCACGCAGCCGACGGACAAATTCACCGGCTGGATCAGCTACGCGCTCTCCTCTTCGTTCCGCGATCGCGACGGGAAGAGTACGCCATTTCTCTTCGACCAACGCCATGCAATGAACATCGTCGGCAATTACAAATTCGCGGAGAACTGGGATCTGGGGATGCGTTTCACGCTCCGTTCCGGCAGACCGTTCAGCGAAGCGCTCGGCATCAAGCCGCGTGTCATCGTTGCCTACCAGAACGGGATTGAGTATCCTGTCCTGCAAACCAATAAAGATGGCAAAGTGTTTTTGGATGTTGACTACGAGCGCGATGCGTTTTCCGGCAGAATGAAATTGTATCATACGCTGGACGTTCGCCTCACAACCTACCCGGGCTGGTGGGGATTGAGCTGGTCGCTCTATCTCGATGTTCAAAATGCTTACAATCGCGAGAACGAGCAGTTCGTGAATTTCTATGTTGATAATAAAGGCATTCTCCAGCGACGCGCCACGATGGGGATTCCGATTTTTCCGTCGTTGGGCTTTAGTGTGACTTTTTGATCCTCTGTATTCCCTTACGTACCAACAAGCATACATGACGGACTCGGCTAACCTATTCACACACCTGCACCGTTGTTGCATCTTCCTTGCGTTGATCGTCTTTATCGAAGGATGTGTTGACAACCTCGACGAGTCGAGTCATCGACCGCCCCGGCAATCCTCGACTCCGATTCTCAACAAACC
>JANNUB010000424.1:0-4425 GCA_031394795.1 Ignavibacteriota bacterium
GTTCGGCGTGTGAACAGAATGCCGCGCAACGAAATACGCTCCGGGCAGCATCGCCACCATCTCCGTAATCTTCATCGGAAAGCCGGCGGTTTCAACTGTTCGTCCGGCGGGTGAAGTCGTTGTCTTCATGCCGAGCAATGTCGTCGGCGCCATTTGTCCGCCCGTCATGCCGTAGATCGCGTTGTTGATGAAAACGACCAAAATGTTCTCGCCGCGATTGACGGTGTGAATTGTTTCCGCCGTACCAATCGCAGCAAGATCGCCGTCGCCTTGATACGAGAATACATACTTGTCGGGATGAATGCGCTTGATTCCCGTCGCGACTGCCGATGCACGCCCGTGCGCGGCTTCCTGCATGTCAATGTTCATGTAGTGATACGCGAACACCGAGCAGCCAACGGGGGCGACGCCAATTGTCTGTTCGGCAATGCCAAGCTCGTGCACTACTTCCATCAACACGCGATGTGCGACGCCGTGCCCGCAGCCGGGACAGTAATGCATTCGCAGGTCGGTGAGCGTGCCGGGCTTTTCGTACACGCAATCCATTTGCGCAAGTTCTTGTTCCGTCAGTTCGAAAGTTTCTGTTGACATGAGTTCACCGTTCCAAGTTTTCTCGATTTCATCTCTTGTTAGTCCCGTAGGGACGACATGTTTGTAGACGACAACAAACCAAATGCTTCTTGAACTCCGATAGGAGTGACATGTCGCTCCGCTGGAGCTTCATTCTCTGATTGAAAATAGATTTCTATAAACATTTCCGCTCCTACGGAGCTGCTGCTTCAATACGCCTCGGCTGCAACCGCTACATCTTTCTTCACCATCTTCTCCAACGCAATCACAATTTCCTCCGGCGAGGGGATGACGCCTCCCATCCGACCGTAAAACTCCACCGGCACTCTTCCTTCAACGGCAAGCCGTACATCTTCCACCATCTGTCCAGCGTTCATTTCCACCACCAGCATGCCGTCAACCGTCTCCGCGAGCTTGCGCAGCGCAATCGTCGGGAACGGAAAGAGCGTCTTTGGTCGCAGCAGCCCGACGTGAATTCCGTCCGCGCGCGCCAGCTCGACAGCTTTGTGCGCGATGCGCGCAACAAGTCCGTACGCAACAATCAGAAACTCTGCGTCATCGGCGTTCACGAGTTCGTAGCGCACCTCGTTGTCCATGATCGTCCGATATTTCTTTTGCAGGTGCAGATTGATTTCCTCCATTTTTTCAGGCTGTATGTGCAGCGAGGTGATGATGTTCCGCTCTCGGTTTTTCGTCTTTCCTGTCGTTGCCCAGGGCTTCACGGGCACTCGGTCTTTCGGATCGTACTCGCGAAATTCCACCTTCTCCATCATCTGCCCGAGCGCGCCGTCGGAAAGAATCATCACGGGGTTGCGATACTTGTCCGCGAGATCGAAGCCATCGAAAACGAAGTCCGCCATCTCCTGCACGCTCGCTGGCGCGAGGACAATCAACTTGTAGTCGCCGTGTCCGCCCCCTTTCACCGCTTGAAAATAATCTCCCTGCGACGGCTGAATGGTTCCAAGTCCAGGTCCGCCGCGGTTCACATTCACCACCAAGCACGGCAGCTCCGCGCACGCTATGTACGACAAGCCCTCCTGCATCAGCGAAATCCCCGGCGACGACGAAGAAGTCATCGCCCGCGCACCCGCACCCGCCGCGCCGTAAATCATGTTGATGGATGCGACTTCGCTTTCCGCTTGCAGCACAATCATGCCGCGCCTGCGTCCTTCGTCCGTGAGATATTCCAGAATCTCCGACTGCGGTGTAATCGGATATCCAAAGTACGCCTGGCATCCCGCGCGAATCGCCGCTTCCGCCAGCGCTTCGTTGCCTTTCATCAGTCTGATGCGAGAATCATCCATCACAGATTGTTCCTTTCAGGAATACACTGAACATCAAAACTTGTGGAGCTTCAGATCAACACCTCTCAACAACCCCTGGGCATCGGCGGCATGAGCGCCGTTAACCATGAACACCACAGGACCATAGTGCACGTTGCCGCCAATCGTAAAGTAGGCGATGCCGTTCGCCTGAAACAGCGATTCAACCAATGCGACGTCGTCCTGGTTGAACGTCGCGAAGAGCTTCACAAATTCACCGTTCTCAATCGTTCCTTGCTCGTGTGTTGTCATGGGTCCCCCGTAGCGTATTGGCTGGTTCATGATTTCATTTTTCTCCGAATCCGTGGAAAGACCGGACGACCTTCTGAGCTGTCATCCCCTGTTATCCCTTGCAACACCCATGCGATCATTCCCACAAACGCGAGCATCCCCAGCACGAGTGTGAAGATTTTTATGAAGCTTGTGAGTTCCAATGCTTTCTCCTTTCCTTTAAATTCTGAACGTAGCGAAGCCCCGCAGGGGCGAGCGGAGTGAAGAATCTCACTGCCGCTCGAATGCAAACGCGGTGAGATCCTTCGCTGCGCTCAGGATTTATGAACCAACCGATATGGTAATATCCGACGTAACATTCGTAATCGTCGCGACAGGTACGGCTTTCCCTTTCTTCTTCTCGCGGTACACCGTAATCACCGCATCGGGACACACGAGCGCGCAGTTTACGCACCCCGTGCAGTTGTCTTTCACAAGCACGGCGTAGTGATAGCCTTGCTCGTTCAGTTTGGGCGAAAGTGCGACGCTCTCCTGCGGACACGCTTCGATGCACAACTCGCAGCCCTTGCAGGTTTCAACGTTGAATTTGACTGTTCCTTTTGCCATTCGGTTTTTCCTTGAGAGATGGACTCCACCTCGCGGATTGAGCGCGGGCAGGTGGAGTCCATCTGCATGAGTCAACAAGTAAAATAATTCTCTTTCGCAAACGTCGTCAACTCCGAGCGGAAGTTCGGATGCGCGATACCGATCAAGAGCTCGATTCTCTCGCGCACGGTCTTGCCGTGCAAGTTCACGACGCCGAACTCGGTTGCGACATAATGCACGTCGCCGCGACTCGTCGTTACGCCGGCGCCATCGCGCAAGCGCATCGTGATGCGCGAAATCTTGTCCCCCTTTGCCGTCGAAGGAAGCGCGATAATCGGCTTGCCGCCGTCGCTCTTCGCCGCGCCGCGGATGAAATCTACCTGCCCGCCGAACCCGCTGTAAAATTTGTACCCCATGGAGTCCGCGCAGACTTGTCCGGTCAAATCAATTTCAATCGCGCTGTTGATGGCAATCATCTTCCTGTTCCGCGCAATCGTGAACGGATCGTTCGTAAACTGCGTCGGTCGAAATTCAAAAAGCGGGTTGTTGTCAATGTACTCGAACAACTCATGCGAGCCGAGCACGAACGACGTGACGATTTTGCCCGGCAGTAAAGTTTTCTTTTTGCACGTCAACACACCCGCCTCGATAAGCGGAATAACGCCGTCGCTCACCATCTCGGTGTGAATGCCGAGATGTTTTCTATCGCCCAAAAACTTCACGGTGGCGTCGGGAATTCGCCCGATGCCGAGCTGAAGCGTCGCGCCGTCGTCAACGAGGCTCGCAACATACTCACCAATCTTCCGATACACAGCCAGCTCTTCCGGCGTTTCGTCTCCTTCCAATTGCGGCAGCTCGCGCAGCGGCGCATCAACTTCGACGCAGTAATCAATCTTGTTCATATGAATGAACGAATCGCCTAACGTGCGCGGCATATTCGGATTGATTTGCGCGACAACGATTTTCGCGACGTCCGTCGCGGCACGCGTGCAGTCAACCCCGACGCCGAAACTGCAGAAGCCATGCTCATCCGGCGGCGAGACCTGAATCATCGCGACGTCAATTTTGTAATTCTTGCTCTGGATGAGAGCGGGAATTTCCGAGAGAAAAATCGGCGTGAAGTCCGCGCGTCCCTCACAGACCGCCTTGCGCACATTCTTGCCGATGAAGAAGGCGTTGTGACGAAAGTGCCCGTCCATTTCGGGGCGCGCGTACGTCGCTTCGCCGACGCCCATCAAATGCGTAACTTCCACGTTGTACAATTCTTCGGAGCGCGCAACCATCGCGTGGAGAAGTATTTCAGGCACCGCACAGCCCGGATGAATGTACACGCGGTCACCGGAACGAATCACCGACACAGCTACTTCCGCCGTGACGAATTTCCTTTCATACTTTGATTTGATTGTTGATGATATTGAGCTGTAGTGCATCTTCTCCTCGTTTGTCTATTTCATTCATTTCATGATTTCATCATCTCATGATTTCATCATTGCAACATTTCGAGCCATTGAGAGAACTCTTGAATCGCCAATCACCAATGATGAAATGATGAAATGATGAAATGTTCAAATGTTACAATCACCTTGTCTCGTCCAACGACTTCGCCAAATCGTTGATCACGTCGGTCGGTTTTTCCAAACCAATTGCCAATCGTATTCCACCGGGGTTCAGCCCTTTTGCGAGCTGTTCCTCCGGCGGGATCGCTGAGTGCGTCATG
>JANNUB010000427.1:0-19341 GCA_031394795.1 Ignavibacteriota bacterium
CAGAAACTGTAAGAATTCGTTTTTATATCTGCGTCTGCCAAATCCTTCTACGATCGTATTTGGGACAGATTTAGACGATCTTCGAGTTTGCCCACGGCGGTGATGTACTCCTCATTGATGCCCGCCGCAAGCGCCGGTGGAGGCTCGGTCAGGTTGCGCGGAATGCGCAACACTTCACTCACCGCATCCACCACGAAGCCGACTACTGTGTTCTTCAGCTCGACGACGATGATGCGCGTGTCTTTGTCGCGTGCCTTGTTCTCCATGTTGAATCGCTTCCGCAAATCAATCACCGGAATCACGCGTCCGCGCAAATTGATCACTCCTTCGACAAACTCCGGTGCATTCGGCACACGGGTAATATCCAGCATCCGGTTGATTTCCTGGACTTGAAGAATATCTACGCCGAACTCTTCTTCCCCAATCTTGAAGCTCACAAGCTGCAGTATGTCGCCGCTTGTATGTTCCTTGCGCACTACGTCTGTCATGGTTTCTCCTCGAGTGAAATAATTATTGCGCATTCTCTTCCACGAACCGGCCGTCAGCCTGAATCGTCACGTGCGATTTCGGGATGTTCGATTTCTTCCAGTTTGCCTTTGGCACAGGTGCCTTTGGCGCAGGTTTTCCATAACCAGCGGCCGCGCCAATTTTGAAATGGCTAAGGAGTTCGCGGAGGTTTTCCGTCAGCTTGTTGAGATCGTTCGCGGCAAGGGCCACCTGCTGGATCGCAGTCGAGCTTTCGTTGGACACGCCGGCAATGGCGTGTGCGTTGTTGCGAATCTGCTCGCTGGCGCTCGACTGCTCCTCACTCGCGGCGGCAATCGAGGAAATCATTTCGGTCACGCTTTGCGAGATGGCGACGATCTCCCGCAATGACGCCCCGGCTTTGTCCGCGAGAGCGATGCCGTCATTCACCTGATGTGTTCCTTGCTCCATCGAAGAGACCGCGCCCTTTGTATCGTTCTGAATCTTCTTGATCATCGCCGTAATTTCCTTCGTGGCTTTGGTCGTTCGCTCGGCAAGGCGTCGTACCTCATCTGCAACGACTGCAAACCCCCGCCCTTGTTCGCCTGCACGCGCGGCTTCAATCGCCGCGTTCAGCGCGAGAAGATTCGTCTGGTCGGCGATATCGTCAATGACCCCGGTGATTGCGCCGATGCTTTCGCTCGATTTGCCCAACTCGTGCACCGTCTCGGCCGACCGGCGTACGACCTCGGCAATGCGTTTCATGCCGGCAACGGTTTCGTCAACGACCTTGCCGCCTTGTTCCGCAGCGGTACGCGCTTTCTTCGCCGTCTCGACGGCGTCAAGCGCGTTGCGTGAATTGTCCGCAACGGTCTTTGCCATCTCTTCAACGGCGCCGGATACTTCGTTTGCCTGCTGTGATTGCTCCGTTGTCCCGGCGGCCATTTCTTCCACACTGCTGCTGATTTCTGCGACCGCGCTGGCGACAGCGAGAGATGCTTCCGATGCCTTGACCACCACCTCACGGATGGAGCCGACAAACTTGTCAAACGAACGCTGTAATTCGCCGATCTCATCCGGCCGCGAGGAATTGAACTGCGAGCTCAAATCCGCCTTCTCAATTTGTAGAACCATGTCTTGAATCGGCGTCCTGATGATGCGCGCAAAGAAGAATGCGAGAAGGGAGACGACACAGATAATACCTATTGCAAAAGAGATCATCACGATCGTGCGTTGGTCAATGATGTTTGCCGTCTTCTCCTCGATACGCTTGCTCTCTTCTACTGCAAGCCGTACAACTTCGTCAATGGCAGCACGGTGCTGCTCGTAAGCCTCTCTGAGTGGTCCGAGAAGTAATGCCTTTGCCTCCCGTTTGTCGTCGCGCCGGATGGCAGCCATGAACTCATTATCCTGCAGTTCCAGGAATTTCATTCCTGATGCATAGGACGTTTCCACCAACGTTTGTTTTATCTTTCCTTCGGGAAGGTTTTTTGTCCAATACTCGTGCCTCTGTTCATAGTCGGCTCGCAACGCTTTACTCTTGGTCTGTAATGATGAAGTACGAGTGGGATCGCTCTCTTCGACCAATTGATGGACGACAAGGTACGATTCCACAAGGTATTCAGGCGGCGGTAGGATGTCCGCAATGAGATCCTTTTGCTGCACCACTTCCTCATACAGTGGACCGCTAACTTTCACAAGACTCGAAGTGTCATAGGCAAAATAGCCGAACGCGGCAAACCCCGTGACAATCACCGCGGTCAGCAGAAGAAACTTGTTTTTGATCTTCAGGTTCTTTATGAACTCTATCATCTATTCTCCTGAATGAACTTCCTGTGGAAGTGGTTTTCCTCCAGCCCCAAGATCGCTTGACATATCACGACGAGAGGAACAAATGCGATAAAAACGAATAGTGTCATGAGACGCCTCTTGAGCGATTTGAACTCAAACAACTTCATAGTGCCTCCACTCTCTCTGTTGCATTGAACGATCGTGCTCTGTTGCACCGGGCGACTTGTTCACACATCGTTCGAGGCAAACTATGTACCAAGAGCGTACACATCCTTAGAGTCAGTAATCGTTACAAAAAGAGGAAACAAATAAAAAAGTGCTGGTCAATATTCCGCAATTGACCAACACTTTTCTGACTTCTGACTTCTGACTTCTCCGTAAGGAGTCCTTCGGACTGACTTCTGAGCAAGCGGTCAGCTTGATGCACTCATGCTGCTGCTACGCAGAAGGACTTAGAACCCTACTTCGAACCGAGTACCGAAGACGCTTGCATTGTCTAAGCTCGGGTTCGTGCCTGGATGAACGATGTACTGAAAATCAGGCTGCGCGACAAGCCAGGGAGTGACCTGGGCGCGGTAGGTAAACTCGAATGCTAATTCACCCGTTGCCACCGATGACCCTGAAAGAAGCGCCGCGCTGATGTAGTTGTCGGAGTTGTTCGCGACCGTCAATGCAACGCCGAGCTTGTCTTGATCGCGGTCTGGGAACACACCAGTGTACACAACGCCCGCGGAGAAATTGGACGCAAACCGGTTGATGCCGCCATTCGCAAATCCAAGGCGCGAGAAGAGCGATAGTCCCTCTCCTTCCGTTCCGGGTTCGGCATACAGATTTTGTTCAGCAAGAAGATAGAAGCCGTTGTTTGCCGTCGAGCGGGTCGAGCCACCCGTCACGGCATTCGCCTGCACTTCGTTGAACTCGGATGTGTAAAGCCACGTGCCGATGGTGTATTTTCCCGCTCCGATATTCTCTTGTTCGATGCCATTCCAGCTGAACGAGACTTCGCCTATGACGAGCGCTCCCTCTGTGCTATTCATGCGAAGGGACGGCGAAGTCGGGTCGCTCGGGCTGCCGGGCACTGCATCAAATGCCGCTACCTGGAAGGAGAGCGCATCCGATGGCTGCATTTTCACGCGCAACGCAGCCGACGTGTTCGGGAAGATTGAGGGGCCGCTCCGACCTGTTTGCGAAAGCTCTTTGCCTACGCCAAACGAGGTGTTCAGGAACAACAGCGAGGGTCTCACAACGTAGAACTCAGAATTCAGATCGTACAAGCCCACGAGGAAAGAGAGCCTCCCTTCCATAAGACTTTGCTGAGCCCATGCTTGATAGAGCTTCGTCATTTTCGGAGCGTCAATGTTGCTCGCGGTTTGGGCATCGCCGACATACTTGCTGAACCTGGCGCCGTTGTTGCTCATCGCATGCACCAAGAAGCTCCCGCCCTTCCAGTTCAACAGTCTCTCTGCATCAACAGCAACCAACAAGTCAATGTTGTGCAAGTAGGACCCTTTGCGCTGGAGACCTCCGCTGACATTCGAAGTATTATCCGCTTTGTAGCTTAATGAGAAACTCACGCCCTTCTCGCTTACCATATCGCGAGTGCCATTCCAGTTTCCTGTCAGCGTTGACCTGTGCCATAAGTCCGCTTCCGGCTCCTCCACTTCGATTGTTCTGATGCCGATTCCCGGCCGTCCTTCAGCAACCGCGTTTGATTCTCCTTGAGTCGAATCTGCTGCCTTACCTTTTGCAGCGCCCGACTTGCCTGCTTCTTCACCGCCCGCGAACGCGTTGAGCATCGCTGCGACTACAAGTCCAATTACAAATGTATTTCTCATGAACCCCCCGTTGATGAATGATGTCTGTGGTAGGAACATCACTCCAACAGGGATGCCAGCGTTTAGTCAGTGAGAATCTTCGAGAATTCATGGATTCCCCCGCGTTTCCGCGTGAGCGCTCATAGGTGAATTGTAGAAATGAAAGGGTTACGTGAAAACGTTTGGTCATGTCCTCAGAGTTCCCGGCCATTCGGAAAAACGCTTTGACGTTCGTGTTCATCAGCTCCGGAAAAATCCGTCCGCGGTCGAATGAGCGAAGCGAAGCTGTTTTTCGGTTTGGCGGCGTCGCGCTTGACGCTCCCGAAGTTTGCCTGCCTCGTCCCGCGCGACATTTTGAACTTACCGACAAGCTGCTGCAAGGTGTCCGTTAGGTGATTCAGTTCTTCTGCGGAGCGGGCAATATGCTGTGTTGTGCGAAACGTTTGTTCCGTCACGCCGACAATTTGCTGCAGCGCCGTGCTTGCCTCGTCCGCAACACGAATCTCATTCTCGACATCGGCAGTTCCACGTTCCATAGAAGCCACGGCGTCCGCGGTATTTGTTTGAATGCGCTTCACCATCACGGCGATTTCTTTTGTGGCCTTCGTCGTTCGCTCGGCAAGCCTCCGCACCTCATCGGCAACAACTGCGAACCCGCGTCCATGCTCGCCCGCGCGCGCGGCTTCAATTGCCGCATTCAGCGCAAGGAGGTTCGTCTGGTCGGCAATGTCATCAATAACGCCGATAATCTCACCGATCTGGTCGCTGCTCTTGCCAAGCTTTTGAATCGTGTCTGAGGATTCGTGTACGGACTCAGCAATGCGTCTGATACCGGAAACCGTTTCCTGCACGGCTCCCGCGACAACCGATGCCTTCGCAGATTGTTCTTGCGCGCCTAAGTTCATTTCCTCTATGCTCGCCCCGATTTCGCCCGTCGAGCGGGAAACAGTTTCGGAGGTCGCTTGAATATCGTTGACCGTCCCCCGCAGCCCGCTTACCAGATCGTTCATGCTTTTGATGAGCTGACCGATTTCATCGTTCGTCTGCTCCTCAAGCTCAACAGTCAGGTCGCCCGTGGCAACCAGCCGAATACCTGCGAGAAGAGGATTGAGAAGTTTCATGATGTAGGAGACAACGACAATGGCGGTGAGAGAAAAGAGAACGCAAAGCACTGCTGCCCATATCATAGCATTGCGCGCGTCGCTCTGCAAGTCCTCACGGGAGATTTCCACCTTCACATAGCCTATGGCATTCCGGTCGTGCTCACGTGCTTTCACTTGGGCAAGAAAAACAGCCAGCGGCTTCCCCGAGGAATCTTCCAGCAACGAATCCCGCACCTCCAGCACACCATGCGCCACAGCCTTTCCCCGCCCCCCAATGTATGCTCCATTCTTATCGAAGAAAGCCGCCGACCGAATATCTTTGTCACCGATTGCAGCATCGAGCACAGGCACAAGCTGCGATGAATCTGCCATCATCACGCCTAACCTGCCAATGGTGGCAAGATTACGCGCAAGCGATGTCCCGCTCTTGTGGAACTCCCTCTCCGAAGAGCTGCCCATGATGTACGAATACAGAACACCCAGTGCAATCGTCAGGAGAGTGATCAGACTGAGGATTGGAATGAGGATCTTTGACCGGAGTTTCATTGGTACTCCTCGTTACTTTGAAACGTATTTTATGCCCGACGCTTCTCCCGTTGGGAGTTTGAGTCCGAGCGCTTCGGAAACTTTGGCATTCATGTACGAAACCACTTTTCCGTCTTCTAACTGGACACTGCAAAATGCGCCATTGCCAAGAAAATTCGTTAGCGGCACCGCGATCCCGACTTTGTCTAACGGGGCGTTGTTGCGCAAGTACTCAAAGCCGATGCCGAGCATTGTTTCATCCGACGGGTCCGTGAGCCACACGATTTGAATATTACGCTCCTTGACCATTTTCTTGTAAATCTCCGAAATTTCGCGTGCGCTTTTCGGACGTCCGACAACGATTTGTACCCCCTGGCCTAGTCCGGCGCGCACAACGTCTTGAATATTTTGGTCCGACAACGTTGTACCTATTATCCCGACGGTTTTCAGATTGGGATTCATCTCCTTCAACGCCATGACCTGTTGAGCAAGTCTTGCGGGTGATTGAGCACTAAGAGATCCTGGCGTCGCAGCCAACAGGAGAAACGTTGCTGTCCACACTATCGCGTTCGCTCGTGACCGCAAACCCTGACCTTCATTTTCCTTTTTTGTTCGTTGTACGTCGCCGAACTGAGGTACATCGTACGAGATATTGAATTTCTTGATCTTCGAACGAAGTTCCTCTGCAAGGTTGTTAAGGTTACCTGCAGCGCGCGCCACCTGCTGAATTGCGCCGGAGTTTTGTTCCGTCACGGTCACGATCTGCCGTATGGAGGTGTTCACCTTCTCAGCACGGTGCATTCCACTCGTGACCTCCATCTCGCCGTGCTCCATGGAGTGTACGGCTGCTTGTGTTTCATTTTGAATGCTCTTGATCATTTGGGATATCTCTTTCGTCGCTTTCGTTGTCCGCTCGGCGAGTCTGCGCACCTCATCGGCTACAACGGCAAATCCCCGTCCTTTTTCTCCGGCGCGTGCAGCTTCAATAGCAGCATTCAATGCGAGCAAGTTCGTTTGGTTGGCAATGTCATCAATCGTTTGAACGATAGTGCCGATGTGATTACTCGATTCTCCGAGTTGATTCACGATATCGGACGCGGCATGCACTTTTTCGACGATGCGCTTGAAACCCTCTGCTGTTTCAGCGACCGATGTTGTGACCTCGGCAGCCGAGTCCGATTGCTGCGTTGCCCCTGCCGATATTTCCTCGGTGCTGTTGCTGATTTCCCGGCAGGATGTTGATACCATCTCGATGGATTGCCGAAGACTCGTGACTGTCGCGCGCATGTCTTCGACCATCTTGTTGAACGACTCCGCAAGCTTCCCTATCTCATCTTTTGATCTCATTGTAATGGCAACACAGAGATCTCCCCCTGCAACTGCTTCCGCCGCTTTCACAAGTCGCTTAACAGGCTTCGTAATTGAACGGGCACTCAGGTAGCCGACAATCATCGTCAGCAATGAGCCTGCAACAGCGAAGAGAACTATGACTCGCTGTGTCGAAGAGGTCATTTGCACAGCTTTCCCTTGCGCCTTCTTTGCAGCGGCCTCTATGGCAAAGCCTACGGTCTCCTGTTTGTCCTCAAGTGCCGAGAACGACTCTTTGAAGATCGGATACAAGCTATCCGCCTTGTGACGGTTGGTTTCGAGAAGGAGACCTATTGCCTGGGCAAGTTGCAGGTATTGCTCCAACGGCTGAATCATCTCGTCCAGCGGCTTTCTCACTTCCGGCTCCAGGCGGAGCGCGCCGTTCGCCGCAAGATCGCTTCTGAAGCGTTCGACATGTTCGCGCAGGTTTCTCGTTGCTTCTTGAAGCGTTGCTTCTTGAAACTCAGTTTTGCTTTTTGCATCCCGCGCGTAAAACATCGCAAGGAGATCCCCGCGAATACCGTCGTGCATCATGTCGCCATCCATGTGGTTTCGTAACGCGCTTGCGGTGACTGCTACTTCGTCAATCGTCCCGTTCAGTTGGTTGATTCCCCACAATGCGGCAGCCCCAATAGCCGCGCCCACAGCCACAGAAAAAAAGCAAATGCCGAGAACCTTCGTAACGATGTCGAGTTTCATTGTCACCTCATTGCAACTTTCCCCTTATGGCAAAGCACATAACGGGATCAGGAAGCCCCCGTCCCCCCACCAGACATCGCTTCATGGAATTATTCACCGAGAAAAGGTCAAACAATATGCCACTCTGTTTCCGATGAGGAAACTTCATTCGCAACGAGAAATCGTTCGTGTGCCGCCTCTGTGGAGGCAGAAAGGAGGATACGGTGGTAGGAATATTAGCCAGATGGTTAGTCTGCTTCGCGTTAGCCTGCTTGAAGCATCTCTTGGACAGTCCGGATAAACTCTTTGGGGCGGAACGGCTTCTGCACGGCGCGCAAGGATTCACCCGCGAGAAGCGACCCGATAACATCCTCAGGCGTGTATCCTGTGCAAAAGAAAGCCCTCACGCTTGCTTTGATCTTCCTCAGCTCCAGAAACGTCTGACCGCCATCAAGCCGGGGCATGAGCAGGTCGAGAATTACAAGGTCAATGTCATCCGCATACAGGCGGTACATTTCAATCGCTTCAACTCCGTCACGAGCAACGAGAACGCGAAAACCACTCTCTTCGAGCAGCTCCCGTCCAAGCTCCAGCATCATCTCCTCATCGTCAACGAGAAGGATCGTACGTCCGACGAGTGCAGTAACCATCCTCTGTCGTTCAGGTTCGAGTGTCTGCACCTCCGATGATGAAAGGAACATTGTCACACCTTCAATTTGGAGATGGCTCATGAATGTTCACTTTATACGCTCGTTGTTCGGGCTGAATTCCAAGCTGATCCATTCGGTAGCGGAGCTTGGATCGCGTCAAGCCAAGAATCTTCGCCGCGTGTACCTGGTTGCCGTTCGTAATCGTCAACGTCTTCAGTATCAAGTCCCGCACGACAGTGCCGATTGGAATACCCGTCCCCGGTATTTCGAGATGATATTGGCCGTCGCCTCTGGAGTTACCGTGCAAGGATTTGCCGTTGACAGAAGCAAGGAACGCGAAATGTCCCACCGTCAGCGAAGGACCGCTACTCAGCAGTACCGCGCGCTCGATCGCGTTGCGCAGCTCACGAATGTTTCCTTTCCATTGCTGCATCTCAAGGAGCTTCAAAGCTTCCGGCGCGAGGGTGGGCGCCGCTTTGTTGAACCTCTTACTGAATTCCTGAATAAACGCATAGGCAATGACCCCGATATCTTCCTTGCGGTGACGCAGCGGTGGAATTTTTACCGCCGCGACATTCAAACGGTAGAACAAATCTTCCCGGAAGCGTCCTTCCTCCACTTCCTTTGCAAGGTCACGGTTCGATGCGGCAATGATTCGCACATCAATGCTCAGCTCGCGCGTTCCGCCAAGGCGGTAGAAGCGCCGCTCTTCCAGCACGCGCAGCAGTTTCACTTGCATGTCGAGTGTGAGTTCACCAATCTCGTCGAGGAAAATTGTGCCGCTGTTCGCAAGCTCGAACTTTCCCTGCCGCATCCGGTCGGTAGCGCCCGTAAACGCGCCCTTCTCGTACCCGAAGAACTCGCTCTCCGCAAGATTTTTCGGAATCGCACCACAGTTGAGAGTGATGAATGGCTTTTCCGCACGGGGACTCTTCTGAAAGACAAAACGTGCAAGGAGTTCTTTCCCCGTTCCGCTTTCGCCTTCGATCAGAACGGTGGTATTGTCGCTTTGCGCAAGGCGTTCCGACATCTGCAGGATCCGGCGCAGCGCCGAGCTTTGACCGATAATACCGCTGCGCGTCCGCTGCTGCTCCAGCTCGTTCTGAAGCACCTGTACCTTTTTCTTCAGACGCGACTGTTCCATGGATTTTTCGATCAAGACTCCAAGATGCGTAAGATCGAAAGGCTTGATAACGAAATCCACCGCGCCTTCTTTCATCGCTTCAACGGCAAGCGCAACGTCCGCATGCGCCGTTATCATCAAGACAGGAACGTCAAACGACTCCTCCCGCATTTTGCGAAGAAGCTGTAACCCGTTCGTTTTCCCCATGAAGATGTCCAGCAGAATCAAATCCGGGTTGGCGCTCGAGAGCTTGGCGAAGAATTCTTCACCATGATTGCAGATGAACACATCGTAGTCCGCCGACAAGATGTTCTGCAGAGTCTCAGTCAGTATCACCTCATCGTCGGCAATGAAGATTTTTTCCTTAGCCATGAGTTCTCGCTTTCGTTATGTGGAAAATCAGTCGTGCGATGGTGCCGCCACCCACTGCCGGTTCGATGCGTATCTCCCCGTTGTGCTTATCCATGATCTGCTTCGAAAGCGCCAGCCCGAGTCCGGTGCCCCCTTCTTTCGTGGTATGGAACGGTTCAAACAAATGCTTTTGCACCTCCGATGGAATTCCCGGACCGCGGTCAAGAATAATAATACCAACCTTGTGTTTCTCCTGTTCGGATTTCGCTATCACATCCTCTATCAAGCACGTCGAAACGGTAATCGCCGACTTTTCGGGAGCGACGTCAATCGCATTCTGAATGATATTCAAGACAACTTGCTCGATCTGCTTCGCTTCGACGAACACCTTCGGCAGCTCCGAGGCGAGGTTTGCTTCAAGCACGACCTTTCTTTGCGCGGATGCTGTTGCAAGGAATCGAATGGCGTTTTGCACGATATCGTTGATTTGTTCCGGCTGCACTTTCGGCGGAGTGATGCGCGCGAGACTGAGGGTATTCTCAATCACCTTGCCGATGCGATGCGCACCCTCTAAGGCGAAGTTCACCGACGTACGATCCTTGAAATTTTCCGGCAGCCGCTTGGCGAGATACTGCAGGTTCAGCATGATTGCAGAAAGCGGGTTGCGAATATCATGCGCAATACTCGCCGCAAGTCTCCCCATGAACGCCATTTTCTCCGACTGCAAGAGATGCGAGCGCATCTTCTTTTGCTCGGTGATGTCGAGGACGTAGAGAATGATCTTCGTGTTGTTTTGCTCGACGAAGGGACCCGCGCCAAGTTCAACGTCAACATAGGCGCCATCACTTCGGCGGAATGTTGTTTCCATCGAGAAAAATCCACCGCTTTGCAGGATCGCCTGACGGGTTACCGATTCCTCCACGAATGAAAGCGGCTCGGTCGCCATCAGGTCGCTGCGCGTGCTGCCAAGAAGCGAAAGCCCTTCCGCGTTGACATCGAGCACCCTTCCATTGTTTTTGTCGAGCACAAAAATACCTATGCTCGCATGCTCAAAAAGATTACGGTAGCGCGCTTCGGAAGCCTGGATCTCACGGTTCTTGCGCGAGAGAGTTTCCGCATACACCTCAAGCTCGTGCATTTTTTCTTCGAGCTTCTTGACGATAATCGCGTGATGGCGCTCCAGGAACATTTGCTCATCGACTTCTAACGGCTCTGCAAGCAGAGACTCCCCCATTGTCCCCGTTTGTTCGAAACTGACAAGAGATTCTCCATACGCCCGCTTTGCAAGCTCGTCCACCCGCTGCACGAGCGTCGCCAGACCATCGTACTTCATTACATACGCGTCCACACCGATGGTTGCGGCAAAATGCTGATCTTCCCGATCAACATAATTCCCGGTGTAGATAATAAACGGAATGCCGGCAAGTTTCGGCGACTGCTTCACTTCTTTGCAAAGCTGGAATCCGTCGATTGCCGGCATCATCGCATCGGCAACAATGAGATGAACCTGCCCGGAATTCAGACGCTGCAGTGCGTCGGCACCGGAGGCGACCGATATGGTTTCATACCCCTGCTCTCCTAATACTTCTTCCAACAGGGAAAGATTCTCGGGAATGTCGTCGACAAGGAGCACGCGCAAACGAGGCGGCAACTTCTCGATCACGACATCTTCAAGCGATTCGGTAGCTGTTGACATGCTGAGTATTGCTCATTTGGTGAATGATAAGATCCAGACAAATGTACAATAGTTTGCACATGGCGACAATACGACAAACAACGTAATGTGATGCCGCGCGCCTCGTAAATTCGAGCGTGGCACAGCTTAGGAGACGTTGATATGTGTGTGGATAAGTGGTGGAAGTCAGAGAGCGGAAGTCAGAAGTCAGAGATCAGAGATCAGAGGTCAGCGACAATCAGCGAGTGTGTTGGAGAACGGTCGTTTGAAATCAGAAACGAATTTGGATTGTTAATCACTGACTGATGTTACACATGAGCACGTACAGGTCGCTCCTACGGAGCTTGGGTTTTTTCTTGCTTATGAATACTTATCGCGGAATGATCACAATAGAATTTTTGATGGCGTAGTTGACAAGCCCAGCTGTGTCATGAATGTCGAGCTTTTTCATGATGTTGTTGCGGTGGGTGTCGACCGTACGCACACTGATGTTGAGGCGGGTCGCGATTTTCGCATGGAGATTGCCTTCGGCAACCAGCTGCAAAATTTCCCGTTCGCGCGACGTCAATCTGTGAAGCGGCATTTTCGAATCGCCCTTATCACGATTGAGATATCCCTCTACGATAACTTTCGAGACTGAGGGACTGAAGAATGCCTGGCCGCTCTTCACGGAACGAATCGCGGCGTAAAGATCTTTCGTAACTGTATTCTTGAGAATATAGCCGTTTGCCCCGCTCTGCACAACTTGAAGAATGTATTCATCATTATCGTACCCGGACAGAATCAGCACTCGTGTTTTCGGGAGATGCTTTTTGATTTGACGTGTCGCTTCCAGTCCGTTGAGAATCGGCATGCCGATATCCATCAGCACAATGTCAGGTTCTTTTTGGAGTGTAAGGTCAACTGCTTCCCTTCCATTCTCCGCCTCTGCGACAACCTCGATATCTTCGCTGAGCGAAAGGAGTGAAGCAATACCACTTCGAACAATCGAGTGGTCATCTGCAAGGAGAACCGTGATTTTTTTTTCAATTCCCAAGAGCCTATTCCCCCGAGTCCTGTATGATTGCATTCCGATGTCGTAACATCGGAAAATATAAGGAAAGAGAATGGAAAATCAACCGCGAAAGGTTTCAGTGTGTCGCAGATTACGCGCGCTGGGGGGGGAGAATTGCTATGCCTGCGGAGCTGTCTTGAGGTCTTTGATCAACCCTTCAACGACCCTTTTCGTCACTTCAGGATCTTCGTAGAAACCCTTCTTGACCTTTGCGCGGATGGCGCCAAGCTTCTTCGCCTTCTCTGCGGCGAAGAGCATCTTCGCTTCGTCGGACAACTCAACACGGTCCGTGCGCTGAGTCTTTTCCCCCTTGACTTTGTAGGCGCCGCTTTTCGCAGGAGCGACAGGGCGTGTGCCCGAACCTATTTTTTCTACTGCCATAATTCCCCCTAACTGATGTATGCAAGCAAAAGTTTCTGATTTTGCGCTTGCTTCAGCCTCTCGGCTGCTTCCTCTTTTTTTGACAACGTTAAAGTAACCAACTTCTGATCAACTTGCTCCAGCATTTGCAGGAGCGGACCGAACCTTGAAATGCCTCCTTGATGCTCTTCCATACTTTTTGGCAACTCTTTCCACTTTTGTGCTATCTCAGCATGCTCCTTGAGCAGACGTTCTCGCAAGGCGAGCCGCTGGGGAAGCGACTCGAACTCATTGTTCTCGACGCCGGAACACAACTCCCCCGTTGCCTGCACAAGCGTCTGTAATGTCTGCGCGAGAGAATCTTCCATCATCGCTCATGCATTCTCGTCGAACAACACACCGAGCAGCCGGCTGATGTGCGAAGAAATCCGCAACGCTTCCTCACTTGGAATTTGGCGAACCACCTCCTGCGTTTTGCCGTTGATGATCTTCACTACCACTTTTTGCGTTTCCTTGTCAACCGAAAAGCTCATCTGCATCTGCAAGGGCTGCAGCTGCTCGTTGATTTCGTGTACCTTCTTTTGGACTTCTTCCAGCGACATTCTCTTTTGCTGCTTTTCTGCTTCCGCATTGCTTACAGGCTTTGCCTCGTTGAGAGCAGAGGCAAACATCTGCGGAGGAGACTGGAGAACCCCGTGCGTTGTTTCTGTTGTTATTGACATATGCCCTCCTTGGCATTACACTAGTAGTATCCGTACAGTGAACCTGATAACCTCGATATAGCCTGCGACTGCAGAGAAATTTTCTGCATCGCATTGTACAACGATTCATACTGCTTGCGGAAGAACGCAACCTTGCTGTCAATTTGCGCGTTCGTTCGCGTCAGAGCAGATTTCACATTTGTCAACTGGTTGTTTGTTCCATCCTGAGCAATGTCGAGCTGACCTCCGGTGGATGTGAATTGCTCGACGAGCGTGCTCAAGCGTCCCGCAAGTCCGTTCGACGAATTGAACAAGTCGGACACCTTTCGCACATCAGCGGCAAGCGCGTTCTCGAACGCGGCGCTGTCGCTGATGCTCAACGTCCCATCGGAAGCGACTTTGATTCCTATTTCGGAAAGCAGCGCCGGGTTGCCGGTTTGAATAGTGCTGACTCCGCTGCTCATCAGCGAACGCATGTTCAGTTTCAATCCTTTGAACACCTGGTCACTCGCGAGAATTTCCCGCGTTTTTTTATCCGAGTTGACGGAGGTTTTCGAATTGAGGAACTCCAACGCCTCGTTGTACTTCTTGATGAAGTCTTCAATCGAGGCTTTTACTTTCGTTTTGTCCGTGCTCACCTTCAGCGTCACCGGCGTATCGGTTGCGAGCTGGACGCCCTTCAATTCGAGTGTAACGCCCGACAGAACATCTGTTACTGTATTCGAACCGCGCGTGATGTCAATACCATTGACTTTGAACTTCGCATCGAGCAACGCGGTCGAAGAATGCAAGAAGCCCCCGGTCGTCGTAGTCGAAGCGGTTCTGCCGGCAATAACCCCCGCGCTCAACCCGATGGAATTCAAAACTGTTCCCGTTTGATCCGACATGCTCACAGCTTGCGCGGACCCTGTCTGCTTGCTCGTGAACACCAACCTGCTGGTTCCCGTCGTGTCAGCGACGACGGAAGCTGTAAGCCCCGCAGTTGTCGAAGCATTGATTGCTGATGCAATGTTGGCAAGCACATCGCTGTTCGATTGGCCCGCCGTAACAGCAAAAGAAATATCGGTCGAGGTTCCGTTGATCGTCAACCGAAATGACTTTGTTCCTGCGCCTTCTGTGTCGGCAATGTTCGTCCCTGTGCCCGAGAGTTGCGACGAGATCACCGTATCCGCCTTCGCCAACTGTGTGACGAGCAAAGAATGCGTTCCAACAGACGACGATGAAGTTGCCGTTCCCGCCAGGATCGAAGGCAACGAGCTCTCAGCACCGTACACATTGAATTTCGATCCGGTGCCGGTGAGATTCAGGTCTTTCGCCATTTTGTTCAGGGCGATCAACTTCGACTTCAGCTCGCCGAGAACAGTCAACCGCGAGTTGAGCGACGTTTGACGATTCTCCAACCGTGTGACTGGATTGCTGATGCTGTACCGGTATTGCAGGGTCAGCGCCTCTATTTGTTGGTTTTGTACTGTGCTTATTGTTGGCATAATTATTACTCCTGAATGTACACCGTCCACTCATTTACAACTTGAAGGCTTCGCTCCAAGCTGAACGTAGTTCCTCTAAAACTTCCAGCGCATCATCCGTTCTCCCCTGCCGCAAGCAAAGCTTTGTGTACTGATACAGTTTGAACAAAGTCAATGCCACCTCTTGATACTCAAAATTCAATCCCGCAATCAATTCGTTGATTGCCTTCTGCGCCAGCGGCTGATCGTTTTTCTTTATCGCTTGAATCGCAACAGCATACAACTTATAGATCACATCAACGGGGGACAGGTTCATCAACTGCTCGTTGCGATACGTATTCAGCGCCGAGTTAACACGTGAGCTTATTTGGGGACGCTCAATTGTCGGAACTGAATAATCCTGCGCTGCCTGCATTAAACTCACTCCTTGCTCTCTCTAAGTATTATCGTTGTATATCAAAGGGAGGCGCCTCCGAGAGGAAACGCCTCCCCCATGTTCATCAAGGCACTAAATCGAATCTACTATCGAAAAAGTGACAAGAAGACTTGCGGCGACTGGTTCGCCTGCGCAAGCATTGCCGTTGACGTTTGCTGGAGAATCTGAAGCTTTGCAGCTTTGATTTGCTCCTTCGCAATGTCAGCGTCGAAGATGCGGCTCTTCGCTGCTTCAGTGTTCGTGATAGCAGTGTTGAGGTTCGACTCTTTTGCATCGAGGCGATTTATTTTCGCACCGATCGTACCGACGGCGCTGTTGACCGTCTGCAAGCCGGTATCCACCGACAGCGACGCAACATTCGCGGAAGTGATGCTGCCTGCTGCAAAGCTCAGCAACGCGCCCGACGAAACGCTCGAGCTGAACGCGACGGCGAACGTTTCCGTGCTCGCTTCGCCGACCTGGAAGTTCTGCGAGTAGGTGCTGCTCAAGAGCTGCACGCCGTTGAACTTCGTGGTCGAGACGATGTCGTCAATTTCCGCCGCCAGCGCGCTGATCTCTGTCGCAATCGCGTTCTTTTCATCGGAGCCGAAAGCGCCGTTGATGAAACGCGTTTGCTTCTCTTTGATCTGCACGAGCAGGTCGGCGACCTTTTGGTATCCGCCCTCGGCAACGGCGAACGTGGACTGCGCGTCGCCGATGTTGTCGAGCGCCGCGCCCATCGAGCGAATGCGACCTTCCATTTTCTTGGAGATCACATATCCTGACGGATCATCTGCCGACGTGTTGATGCGACGACCAGTTGCAAGACGCTCCTGGTGCATTCCGAGATCGCGGTTGATCGAATTCAATGACGACAGTGCGTTCATTGCCGCGATGTTGGTGTTGATTCTTGCTCCACCTGTAAGTGGCATAGCTACCTCCCTGTAGTTTTGTGATTGTTGTATCGGGCATCCTTGCCCGTATGTTTTCGAGCGTTGATCGCTCTACCATGATTATCGGAGAGGAAGTTTCGTTCTTTAGACCGCGATGTCTGTAATTCTTTGACTCCCATATACTTAGATAGTTGTCAATACATAATTTTCTACAAACAACAAACAGAAAGAAGGAATTTGTAAATCTCACACACCGAAATGATCCCGAAGCGCGAAAAGAATTACTCACTGATGTTACGCATGACCTCGAGAAAAAGCTTTGCCACGAAGGCACGAAGGCTTCACAAAGTTTATGTTTTTCTTGGTGAAACCTTAGTGTTCTTAGAGTCTTTGTAGCGAATCTTTTCTCCCTGCGTAACATCTCTAACTCACTGACGATGGGGACCGACGTTACAAAAGGGAAAAAAGAGGCACTCCTTTCCGGAATGCCTCTTCGTACCGGTATCCACCACCCACGCCGCGCGATCAGACTTCGGCAACAGTGCGCGCGTTCAGCTTTGCCGCCAGCGCCGTAATGCGCCTTGTGAGAGGCGTGAGATCGGCGTCGGTTGTCTGCGTCATCAGGTCGAGATGGGAGAATGCAGAATTTATATCCCCTTTTTTAAGTGACAATTGCAAGCCGCATTTGTGCAGCTCGAAGGCTCTCAGGTTTTTGCTTTCCGCATCCGCGAGGATTCGTTCGGCGTCAATCGTGTTTCCCATTTCCATCCTCCAGCGGATTGCGCACGCGTACGCGTCCGCGTGTGCGGAGCCTGTTTGAATCGTTCGGTCAACGAATCGCAACGCGGATTTGACGTCATTGAGCTTTCGATAATGGAGCGCAAGAGGAAAAAAGAGCTCGTGCTGCGACGGTCGTTTTCGCGAGAGTGAGAGAAGTTTTTCGATCGCGACTTTTGAATCGTCAACACGTTCCTGGCTGCGAAGAAATCCGCTCAGCGCTTCGTGAGACTCGGGCAGCAATTCGCAAGCGTGCGCGTACTCTTCCATCGCGTCACGGAACCTGTGAGTCTGCTCGTAGCAGAATGCGAGCCGCAGAACCGCCTCTCCCTTTTTCAAATCAAGGTCCGATGCGATGTGCGTTGTCCGATGCGCGGCGGAAACGTCAAACAGTTTTTCCAATTGCTCAAGCGCCGGAATCGCCTCATCGAACTTTCTCATGTCGCAGAAAATAAGCGCGAGAAACCAGTGCGCCATCAGCTGCGTCGGCGCGATCGCTAGCGACTTGCGGCAGAATTCCGCCGCCGCGGGAAAATCGCCCCGCTTCACTTCGACTTCTGCCAGAAGGTTGTACGCCGCGGCGCGGCTGCTGCCGGGCAGCAAATGACTTGCGACAGCGCGATCAAGCTCGACCTTCGCCGCCTCGAATTCTTTCAGCACGACGTGCGTATTGCCGAGCTGAAATCTCGCGTACGCGTCGTCGGGATTTTGTTCGAGCTGTTTTCGCAGAAGCTCGATGTTGCGCTGCGCTTTTTGCTTCAGAACTTCGGCGCCCTGAGCGTAACCAAGATGGATAATGGTAACCGGCGTTTGGACGATGGTCAGATTCTGTCGCTGCAACGATGGGAGAATTTGTTCGTGTACCCTTCCCTCGAACTCAACGCCCGGCAGTTTTCTAAACAATCGCGGGTACGCGTTCGATTGCTTCACATTTCCATGATCGAACGAATGCTCGCTCTCAATCATCAAGTTGTACGCGCCAGCATTCCGGTTCGTGAGAAGCGAGCGCAGCGACGCGGCATGTCCATCGGCAATCCGTTCGTCAGCATCGAGATACAGAATCCAATCCCCCGCGCATTGGCTCAGGGAAAAATTTCTCGCTTCGGAGAAATCCCCTGTCCATTCGAAATCACAAATTCTCGCGCCGAAGCTCTGCGCAATTTCCTTCGTTCTGTCGGTCGAGCCCGTATCAACGACGACGATCTGGTCAACGATGTTTTTGACGCTGTTCAAACACCCTTCGAGAAACTTCTCCTCGTTTTTGACTATCATGCTCAGGGAGAGTGTGATCGGATGCTTCTGCTTCTTGTTCTTCTTCGACATTATCTATGCACTCTCTTCTGCAAGCACCAACAACGAATTATCATCTACCGTCAATCCCAACTTCCCGTTCACCTTCGCGAGTCCATTCACTGCCGCGACATTTGTTTCGTCGTTCGCGACCGCGTGCTCGAACATTGTCTTCGATGCTTGATGCATCTCGGCAGCCTCAAATACTTCGCCCAATCCTGCACACGCGCGGGAAGAATCAGGAAGGAGCTTCAACTCCTCCTCAAATAATTCCTTTGCGGTCTGCAACTCGCTGAGGGCAAGGGCAACATTGGCTGTGAGATCGAGAACATCGGTGTACTCCACAGCCCGCGCCGCTCGCTCTGAGAGATGATACGCTGGGAGCGCCTTGACCAGAGCGTCCAACCCCAATCTCAGCTCTCCCTCTTCGATGTGAATCTGCGCATGCTTAAAGTATTGCACAAACGGGTCACGATCGATAGGTATTTTCAACGAACGCAACTTTACATTCTTCCCTTGTGTCCAAAGTGTTTCGCTGTCGACACCCCACTTCGCAGTGAAAATTTTGCCGTTCGTTACGAGTCGAGCGTTATACTGTTCAGCCCCATCGGCTAAGAAGCTCTTGGACCCGTAGTGATGAACGAAGACGTCCTTCGCGATTGCGGTTTTATACCCTGCGAGGTTTGCGCGTAGACAAAAATCGTCATCTTCGAAATTGCCGGGAGAGAATCTTTCGTCCAGTCCTCCGATTGTCGTCAAAAGTTCTCTCTTGAACAGCGTGCACAGGAACGCCACCCGCGGGAACATCATGATCTCTCCCTTGTGCCGCACCCGAACAGTCT
>JANNUB010000460.1:0-20664 GCA_031394795.1 Ignavibacteriota bacterium
TCTCAATAACACGACCGGTACATGGGCAGCGTACAACGCAAGCAATTGGTTCAATACCGATGGCACACTCAAGCCGGTTAACAACACGTTCCGCACAAAGTCGTGGGACAAGAACTGCATGGGCTGCCACCTTACCGGTGGAAAAGTCGAGCGAGCGGTTGTTGGAAACGATACATCATGGCATGCGGCATGGGCGAACAACAATTCTGATTTGAACATCACCGTAGGCTGCGAATCTTGTCACGGTCCATCTACCGGCGGTGCAGGGCCGAACCACCAGATGAATCCGAGCAAACTGCTCAGCAAACAATCGAAGATGGAAGTCTGCGGTCAGTGCCATAACAGAGCATCGTCATGGCGGGGAGCAGGTTTGGTCGGAACGCACGAGTATAACAAGAATGAGTTGAACAACACGTACTTCAATCCGGCCGATACGACACACCGCTTGGCGGAGTTTATGAACTTAGCAACGCCCGCGAATGCAACAGGAGGTCCCGGCACATGGTACGATGCGAAAACAGCGCGCGCGCATCACCAGCAGTACCAAGAGATGATTGGCTCGAAACATTATAGCAGCGCTAACATGTCCTGTTTCACCTGCCACGTCACGCACAAAGCAACGCCGAATCCTTATCAGGTTGTTGATTCATTGACAATCGGTACGGTGAGGTTCAGAGTCAGTAATGATGACAACACTCTTTGTCTGGCTTGCCATGCTCAAATCTCCGGTCCCTTCCAGTCAGTTCAAAGAACATGGGTGCAGAACGAACCAACGTTTCGCGATTCCATCGGCAGATACGTGAAGCGGCACACGCGGCACGGTCTGTACGATCCGTTGAACCTTGCCAACACGGGTGGCGACGGACGTTGCAGTAAGTGCCACTTGACGAAGACCGCAACGACTGCGGTTTCGTATGACATCCATTCACACACGTTCGCTGTGGTTCCACCGATCAGAACTCGTCAATTCAAAGATTCCACGCGAGTCGCGACGGGGATGCTCAACTCCTGTGCAGCAAGCTGCCATCGCAATCCGTCCGGTTCCACATCTGGCGTGCCGACATTCGGGATCGCGACCGATGCAACGTTGACGAACTGGGCGGAAGCAACCGACATTGCTCTGGCAGATACGCTGTGGCGTTACTGGCAAGCGTGGGGCTTTACGGGTGTGAAGGAAGTGAAAGGCGAAGTTCCGATTGCGTTCAATCTCTCACAAAACTATCCGAACCCGTTCAACCCATCAACGACAATCATGGTTGATATTTCACAACGGGCGAACGTGAGGCTTGTGGTCTACAACGTGATCGGACAAGAAGTTGCAACGTTGATGGATGGCGAGTACAACGGAAGCAGATACGCAGTAACGTGGAACGGTAGAGATGACGATGGTTTCTTTGTTGCAACCGGTGTTTATCTGTACAAACTGGAAGTTGGCAACTTTACTGCCACGAAGAAGATGTTGATGCTGAAATAAAATTCTCAGTAGAGACGTAGCGGTGCTACGTCTTCACAGCAACTCTTCAACAGAGACGGCTTAACTGAGCCGTCTCTGTTTCTTTTGAGCCTCACACACACCGTTATTTCCCAATCGAAGTTGTTCGTTCCCGTCAACATTTCTCATTTCTGCAACTACTTTCTCATTTTCAAAAAAGATAATGTCATCGGATTTATCATCAATGCACTTTTCTCAACGATGAGGAATTCATCACGCTGCGATTTTACTTCGGAATCGAGCTCGAATCTCGTACTCACGGTTATCAGATTCGACGTTAATGCGGAAAAATCGGCAGATGAGTTGGCACACGTATTGGTATGTTATAGGAAGGTATGAAGTAGTATTATCTCGCCCCATCGTTCTTTCCCATGTCCGGCAACTTGCGGACGACAATACACAATCTAAACTGAAAGGATTCCTAACGTATGAAACGTCTTGTTTCTATCTTTGCGGCATTGCTCGTTTTGAGCATGTTCGTTGCGAGCTTTACAGACAGCTCGGCGGCGATAAAAGTAAAGACAATCGGAAGATCGTTGAACCAATTGCCTTCCGGTTCGACTTGGAACATTTCCCCGGGTCTCCGCGCAATCGGTATTCAATCCAGATCCTACTTCACTTCCGATACAATTGGTTCAGGCGCAGTTGGTACCCCGACTTGGACACTTACAAAGCCAGCCGGGTCAACTGCAGTTTTGGACAGTGCTGCTGGCAAATGGATCAACAGCTTCAAGGCTGATGTTGGAGGTCAATACATTGTTAGCGCGACAGTCGGTACGCAATCCGCAAGCGATACGGTTTTTGCAGGCACGTATGCCGGCGTTGGTACTGATGCCCAAGCCGGATGCTTCTGCCATTCAACCGCAGCTGCAATCAAAACGAGCTGGGCGGCATCAGCGCATGGCACTATGTTCAAGCGTGGTATGACGGGCTATCTCGAAGTTGAACGCGGAAAAGGTGCATATGCTGCCGGCTGCATAAAGTGTCACACGACCGGATGGGATCCCACTGCCAACAACAACAATTTTGGCTATCAGGCAAAAGCAACAGGCTTTGATACAAGTTGGTACAGAGGCCTCGAGTTTTATAACAATGACTACTGGATCACCACCGGCGACACGAGCAGGTGGAGTATGTTGAATGCCAACCAACAGATGCAAGCCAATATTGGATGCGAACAGTGCCACGGACCATTGGCTGACCATAAGACGACAGGGGATAGGCTAAAGGCTGGAAAGAGCCTCAACGCCGGTGTCTGCAACCAATGCCACGATGGTTCAGGGCGTCATAGCCTTGGAACATACTACAACTCCTCTCTACACGCCAAGCTGCCTGCTGGCGGTGCTACTGAGGGTGGACGCTCAAACTGCCAACCCTGCCACACAGGAAAAGGCTTCTTGTACTACATGGATCATAACAAGGATACAGTCGGACTTGCAGCACAATGGAACCTTGCAAGAGATGCTGGTACGCAGATTAGCTGCCAGGTTTGCCATGATCCGCATGGCAATGGTAATCCAAAGTTCCTCCGCACCATGAATCTCAGAGGTGATACACTGCGAAATGGCTACTTGCTTCCCGCGAGTATGAGGTCAAACGTAGGCCAGATTTGCGGCAACTGCCATTCTTCACGCTACAGTGTGAAGGTTCGCATTACGACCACGCCTCCGTACTATGGCTGGACGGATCGTTTCTATCCGCATTATAATATGCAGGCAGACATGCTGTACGGATCGAATGGTTATCAATACGGTGACACCACATTTACCGGAAACGCAACACACGCCGGACTCGAAGGTGGCTGCGTTACGTGCCACATGCAACCGAGAGTACGCAGCAACAACACACTTGCCAACCACTCGTTCAGTATGACTGATACCACCTATGGCTTCAGGGCGGTGACTGTCTGCAAGAATTGCCATGGTGAAATCGAAGACTTCAATGATGTCCGTGCATTCTATGATCTCGACCGCAACGGAAGAATCGAAGGAGCCCAGACCGAAATTCATGGACTATTGGATGCATTGAAAGCGAGGCTGCCGCTTGACCCTGCGACGGGCGAACCTGTCACGATGAGAAGAGATAGTCTGGCGGTAAAAAACCGTCCCGATCTCATCCAGGGCATTTGGAACTACTACTTTGTGAAGTACGATCGTAGCTATGGTGTTCACAATACAAAGTATGCGACACGTTTGCTGTACAAAGCCCTCGGTTGGACTCCACTGACCAACGATGTGAAGCATCTCCCGGGCATTCCGGAGACGTTTGCAGTGCAACAGAACTATCCAAATCCCTTCAATCCTTCAACCAACATCCGCATATCAATTCCGGGCGATTCGCGTGTGACGCTCCAGATTTTCGATATCACGGGTTCCTTGGTGAAGACGTTGCTTGACGAAACATTGGCTGCAAGCAATGTTGAAGTGCGATGGGATGGAACGAATGCGAACGGCTCGAAAGTTGCCAGCGGCATGTATCTGTACCGGGTGAAAGCCGGCAACAACGTGATCACGAAGAAGATGATCATGATGAAGTGACTGAGAGTTCTCAGTAATCAGATAAAGGCAGGCAGCGCAACATCGCCTGCCTTTTCTGTTTCAGAAAAATCAATAACTTTCCAACATGATGAACCGGGCTGGGCTGCTACTTGTTTGTTTGCTTGCCGTGACGTTCGCTCACGGGGGAGATGACGTATTGCTCCGTTGCGGCGTGCGCAGCGCGCTCTCCACGGTGAGGCCCACCGATGATATCGGCGGAAAGCACATGACTTCACGCGGCGTGCTGCGCATCCTTCTCGTGTTTGCGAGTTTCCCCGATGACTCGACTCCCCATCCATTCTGGCCCGTCCGGTCTGCTCCACTTTTCATGCAGCAATTCATCGATCTCGACACAAACACGCGATCAACCAATTCCTTCAATCTGACCAATTACTTCCGCCAGATGTCGCTGGGACAACTCCACGTCATCGGCGAAGCGATTTGGGTGGAATCAAGACATTCCCAGGACGAGTATCGCGACGGGGCATATGGGCGCGCGAACAAACACATTCTGCCTGAGCGTGTTGATCCGGTGGTTGATTTCACGCGATATGATTCATGGACGAGGCAAGCGGACTTTCTGCATGCAAACGTTCCCGATGACCTCGTGGACATGATCGTGATGGTGTGGAGAACGAACATCTTCGTGTACGTTGGTGAAGCCTCTCTGGGCTATTGTCCGGGTTTTGTTGCCGACGGAAAGCGCATTGAGCTGGGCTATCCTGAATATCTCCCGCGTCCGCAAGGCTCGGGAGTAACGTGCGAGTATCTGTACGGCGATGGTCCACATCAGGTGATGCAAACAATGGCACATGAATTGGCGCATTGGCTTTTGGGTGGCCCACATCCATACAACAGCGAATCGCTGCACGACAAGCATTCATATTGGGGAATGCTCTGCAACAATCAACGTCACGCGTCCTGCGTGAACGCGTACGAGCGGGAACGCCTCGGGTGGACTACAGTCCCAGAGATGCCCGCGAATCAAACTCTCACGCTCACAGATTTCTTGACCACTGGCGCCGCCTACAAGTTTCATCCTCCCAACGGAGAACCATTCGAATTTTTCTATCTCGAGAACCATCAGAAACTCTCCGCGCTTGATGATGCAACTGGCAACCCCGCCGATAAAGGGGTCTGGATTCTTCAACAAGAAGGTCCCTACATTGAGGTGGACAATTTACGCATCCGCCCGTCCGATGGGAATTGGAGATGGGACAATCCGCGCACAACCGCGCAATGTTCGGGACAGTCCACCCCCGTCTTTCGCAAGAGAGAGCCCGGCATCGCCACTGGCGAATCACATCGCGATCAGATCAGCAACAGTACCAGCGCAATCAACTGGATGCGTGCATACCTCGACCCATCAGGGCAACTCAACTGCGGAAATTTTTCGACCGGAGAATTTTTTAGCGGGGCGTTCAACACAACCACGTCCAATGTCTTCTCATTCTCCAGCAATCCTACGAGCAACACGTGGGGCGATCAACGCACCTCGTTCTCATTGGAAATCCTCAGCGAGACGAACGGCGTTGTTGCGGTTCGGTACAATTCTAATCCGTTGGATGCTTCGCCGACACGTCGGTATCTCGGCAACGATCCAACAATTCAGACACGGGATTCCGGGCACGTGTATCTCGCGTGGGGTGCACAATGGAGTGAAGGTCAGCGACTCGAAGAAGACGTGAATTGGTCGGAGGTGCAGCGCATGATTGGCGACGGAAGCTGGACAAGTGTGTACGCCGGACCGTCAACGAGTTGGAGTGACGGCAGTATTCGTTACGATTCGAGCGGAACGGTTCCCGTTCTCTTCCGCGCTAGAGTCCGCGATGCACAGGGAAAGTATTCGACGTGGTCGAACACCTTTCACACGGCAATGATTCCGACCAACTACCTTGCTCTTCCGCAAACCGACAGACCGACTGCGTACGTGCTGATGGAGAATTATCCCAACCCATTCAACCCGGCAACGACCATCGAATTCAGTCTGCCGAAAGCGACAAATGTAACGCTGAAGGTGTTCAATCTCGTTGGGCAAGAGGTGAGAACGTTGATACTTGATCAGCGGATGGATGCAGCATCTACATGTACACGCTTCGCACGCCGCAGTTCACGGCAATGAAGAAGATGTTGGTTTTGAAATAAGGACATCCCACTGTCGAAGATCCGCTGCAGGCGGGTCGAAGATCCGCTGCAGGCGGACAACGTCTCTACGTTTGGGCGTGTCGCCGGAAAAGCCTCGATGCTCAATGCGTCGGGGCTTTCCTTTTTCCTGGAGCGAAGCGTCCGAAGGACTCCTACGGAGAAGGGTTCAGAATGACATGGCGTTACAAATATGTCCCACACCCACTTGTCCGCCTGAAATTGATTTTCCGTCCTGATTACGTTAGCTTCTTAGACACGTTTCCATGCATGGCAAAGAAAAGCTCACATAAGGCCGCCCCCAAATCCGCTTTCAACAAGAACCTCATCGTTGTCCGCGGAGCGAGAGTACACAACCTCAAAAATGTGAGTCTCGATCTCCCGCGCAACAAACTGATCGTCTTTACAGGCGTCAGCGGATCGGGCAAGTCGAGCCTCGCCTTCGATACGATCTACGCGGAAGGGCAGCGCCGTTACGTCGAGAGCCTTTCATCGTACGCCCGCCAGTTTTTGGAGCGAATGGACAAGCCGGATGTGGACTTCATTCAGGGCATCAGTCCTGCGATTGCGATCGAGCAGAAAACCAACACGCGCAATCCGCGCTCCACGGTCGGCACCACAACGGAGATCTACGACTATCTGCGATTGCTGTTCGCTCGCGTGGGGAAAACATATTGCTCTCAGTGCGGCAACATCGTCACGCGCGACTCCGTTGGTACAGTCACGAAAACTCTGGCCGCGCAGGCGCAAGCTACCGGGGCATCGAGCCTCAAACTCTACGTCACATTTCCGCTTCCTGTTCATGAAAAGGAATCCGTTGCGGACGCGATTTCGAATCTCAAAAAGGAAGGCTTTTTCAGGGTTCTTGTCGCCAAAGAAGTTGTTGATTTGAATGAAGGCGAGCTTCCGCCATCGCTCAAACCCGCGGAGATTCAGGTCCTGGTTGACCGCCTCATGTTTACGCTTGATGAAGAAAACACGCGGCTTGCCGATTCCATCGAAACGGCATTCGCATCCGGCGGCGGAAATGCAGAGGTATTTCTTCTTGAAGATGAAAACATTCTGAAGTTCAATCAGAACTTTGAGTGCTCAACGTGCCGTATAAAATATGAGGACCCCGATCCACGACTCTTCTCGTTCAATAATCCGTTCGGCGCTTGTCCCGAGTGTCAGGGGTTCGGGAAGGCAATGGGCATAGATATGGAATTGGTCGTGCCGAACAAGAGTAAAAGCCTGCGGGACGATGCGATCCAGCCGTTTTCGACCCCGAAATTCAGGAACAACCATCGTTCCTTGCTTTCGATTGCAAAGCAAACAAAGCTTCGCGTGGATGTTCCGTTCGAAGAGCTGACTGACCGGGAACGTGATATCGTGATGAACGGCAGCGGAGAGTTCGACGGCATCAACGGCTTTTTCAAAATGCTGGGGAAAAAATCATACAAGATCTATTACCGCGTGCTGCTCAGCCGCTACCGCGGCTACACCACCTGTCCGGAGTGCGGCGGAGCGAGGCTGCGCAAAGAAGCGCTCAACATCACCGTCATGAAAAAGAAAATCTCCGACATCGTTCGCATGACGATACACAACGCGAAGACCTTTTTCGAGACGCTCTCCTTATCGGAATACGAGACGGTGATTGCAAAGCGGATTCTTGAAGAGCTGCGAAAGCGCCTTTCATACCTCACCGAAGTCGGCATCGGTTATCTCACGCTTGACAGGCTTTCAACGACTCTCTCAGGTGGAGAATCGCAGCGGATCAATCTCGCAACCTCACTCGGCTCATCGCTCGTGGGCGCGTTGTACGTGCTCGACGAGCCCAGCATCGGTTTGCACCCGCGTGACAACGATCGGTTGATCCGGATTCTCAAGGCATTGCGGGACGTCGGCAATACCGTCCTCGTGGTTGAGCATGACGGCGATATGATGCGCTCGAGCGACGTCATCGTGGATTTGGGACCGAAGGGGGGTGAATTCGGAGGTGAGATTGTGTACAACGGCGCCTCCACCGACATCTGCAAGGAAACAAAATCACTCACAGGAAAATATCTGAGTGGAAAACTCGAGATCCCGGTGCCGCGCGTGCGAAGGGAGTCTCATGGCGCTGCGATTACCATCGTGGGCGCCCGCGAAAACAATTTGAAAAATATCGACGTGACGATTCCGCTGAATATGTTCGTGTGCGTTACCGGAGTCAGCGGAAGCGGCAAGAGCACGCTCGTTCATAACGTATTGTTCGCCGGGTTGAAGCGCTTGAAGGGTGAGCCTGTCGAGAAGCTTGGAGCGTTCACATCCATTAAAGGTCATGATCAGATCAGCGCGGTCGAGCTGGTTGACCAGTCGCCGATCGGACGTTCGCCCCGATCGAATCCCGTGACCTACATCCAGATTTTCGATCAGATCAGAAATCTTTTTGCCGGCACGCAGGCTGCAAAAGTCCACGGCTTCACGCCCGGACATTTTTCGTTCAATGTTCCGGGCGGGAGATGCGAGACATGCGAAGGGGACGGTGTGGTAAAGATCGAGATGCAGTTCCTTGCGGATCTGTACTTGCAGTGCGATGGATGCAAGGGAGCGCGCTACAAGAAAGAAGTTCTCGAAGTTGAGTTTCACGGAAAGAACATTGCCGATGTGCTCGGCATGACGGTTACGGAGGCGATCCAGTTTTTCCACGCCGATCCGCAGAGCAGAAAAGTCGCGCAGCGGCTCAAAGTGCTGGAAGACGTCGGGCTTGGCTATGTCCGGCTCGGACAATCCGCAACGTCGCTTTCAGGGGGGGAGGCTCAACGCATCAAACTTGCCGCCCACCTGAGCGCGCCACAGAGAGGAACGCACACGCTCTTCATCTTCGATGAGCCGACGACCGGCTTGCATTTCGACGATATTGCAAAGCTCATCGCATGCTTCACCGCACTGATCAACGCCGGCAACTCGGTGGTCATCATCGAACATAATCTCGACGTTATCAAATGTGCGGATTACGTTATCGATCTTGGACCGGAAGCAAGCGATGAGGGTGGAGAAGTTGTTGCCGTCGGGACGCCGGAAGAAATTACGTTAAACAGCGTATCACATACAGGGAGGTTTCTCGGAAGTCATCTGCATCGCTAAAATCCATCAGAGTGACATAAATCACAACGAGGAGGGAACGCATGTATTATCTTGTACCCGCAGCAGTAATAG
The DNA here is from genome assembly GCA_031394795.1 of Ignavibacteriota bacterium. Lineage (GTDB taxonomy): Bacteria > Bacteroidota > Ignavibacteria > UBA10030 > UBA6906 > CAADGV01. The sequence goes on from JANNUB010000460.1 coordinate 9,352, forward strand.
AAAGGCATTAGAACTCTGATGGATTTAGGGGAGATCCTAGGGGAACTAATGCCTTTCGTAATTCAGTATGCAACACCCACGTTCAGCGTAATAAAGAACCCACCGAAATCTTTCTTCTTATCTGCAAGAGCACCCGTTGAGGGATCGTAGAGCGACGGCAATCCGTCACCGAACAAATACGTGAAGTAATAACGGAAATTTACTCCAAAGACATTTGATTTCTCCGAGCCGAAGTTTGCGCCGGCACCGATGAATGCCGAGGCGGTGTAGTGCGGTTGTCCACGTCCAAGGCTCTTGAAGTACTCAATCTGGCTGACCTGAAGCGCCCCTTGAGGGGTGTAGGAGATGTCGGAAAACGGCGCGGAAAAAATCAGCGTTGGTCCGAGACCTCCGTTCACAAAAGGCCGGAAATTGTCCATGATATCTTCGCGGAACAACCGATGCTGGATGCCAAACATGAGGGGCATGACGAGGAACCGGCGAAGTTTGCCGGGCACGTACGTTCGACCGTTGTAATAGTAGAGCGGGTCGTATTGCACGGACTCCCTGTCGTCTTTCGATTCTGAAACGGAGAACATGGCAAAGCCGAACAGGTCTTCTGAGAACTCCCTGCGATAAAACGTTCCTAAGCCGAACCCGTCGTTCGACACGAGAATGTCGAGACCCCATGCGTTGTGCAGGGAAGATTGTTCTGCCGCGTTTTCCAGCATTTCCGTGTCTGTTGAATCCGTCCGTGTTTGGATGAGGAGTAACGAACGCTGCACCGTCGTGTTACCGGCAAAGAGCGCGCCGTGGCTTAGTGCAAGCGGAATAATGGTGAGAAGAATTTGCATGCCCCTCGATGTCTTCATACCGCACTCCTCAGTAATGTCGTTGTACATACTCACGAAGAAAGATAGCTCCTTTGTCTCTGAGAGTCAATCGAATCATGAATCATGAAAATCATGAAATCCTGAATATCCCAAATTTCAAGTATCGCGTTTCGGGCATCGCGGGAAGAACCGGATGATCTGGCGCCGCGCCGCGCCATTCAAGCAGTTGTACAGTTCTGCCGAACTTCCTCGCTGTTGAATCTACGATATCGAGGAATACTTCGGATTCGATGTGATGCGAGCAGGACGCGGTCAGCAGGATTCCGCCCACTTTCAAGACGCGGAACGCGCTCGCGTGCAATTCTTTATAGCCCTGCTTTGCCGTTGTGACGTTCTTCTTGCTTTTTGTGAATGACGGCGGATCGAGGATGACAACGTCGAATTGCTTTTCTGCGTGAGCAAGCGATTTCAATTTCTCAAAAACATCAGCGCGCTCGAATGCGATGTTGCCCGAATTGTTCAGCCGCGCATTTTCCGTTGCACGCTCAATCGCTTCGGCAGACGAGTCAATTGCGAGAACTGATTTCGCTTTTCCTTTTGCTGCGTGAAGCGCGAAACCGCCATCGTTGCAAAAACAATCGAGCACGTCGGCATGATCGCAAAACCTTCGAGCGAGAATCCGATTTTCACGTTGGTCAAGAAAGAATCCTGTTTTCTGTCCCTCCAGCACGTTCACGCGAAACTGCACGTCGCCTTCTTCGATGATTGTTGGATGAACTTCGCCGCGGAGAATTCCTTTTTTCTGCGGGAGCTTTTCCAATTCTCTCAATGGCGATTCATTGCGCTCGACAATTCCCTTTGGATGAAGGAGTGTTTCGAGCGCATCGCAAATCTCCGAAAGCCGCGCATCCATTCCGTACGAAAGTGTCTGGATCGAAAGATACTCGTTGAACTTGTCAACGATGAGTCCGGGCAGGAAATCGCTTTCGCTGTACACGAGACGAAAGGTTTCGCTTGGCGATGTTTCGCGTTGCGGGTAGAGTTTTTTTCTCAGCTCAAGCGCTTGCGAGATTCGTTTTTCAAAAAACTCAACATTGATCTCTTCAATGTGCGATGTCAGCAAACGAAATGCAATCAGTGAATGTGGATTGTAGAAGCCGATGCCGAGCGATTTGCCGCTTGCAGCAATCAGCTCGATGACATCGCCGATTTGCGGCGAGCCTTTTGTTTCTTTCACCTCATTGCTGAAAACCCAAGGGTGCCCTGCAAGGATGCGCCGTTCTTCCTTGTTCCGAAGGATAATCTGTTTTTCGACCTTGTTCATGGTATTTTCAAGCTATCAACATGATGAGTGAATTGCAAGAAACACCGGCAAGGATGCGGGGAGTCTCCAGACACCTGTACAATAATCGCCAGCAATCCAGCGTCGTCTAAACAAGACCAAGTGAAATCACAGAAAGATGTCACCCAACTCTGGCACACGGTTCGCATCTTCAGTCGCGAGGTTCTTTGAGAAATTCCGGGCAGAGTTCAGCGCTTGCTTGAGCTTTCAAGGGAGCGTTTGTGGGTGAACTGTACTTGCTTTTCAAAGTGCTCGTCCCGTAGAAAGAACCCAAGGGCACTTTGGATGGTTTTCAAGATAGGAGTAATACTGTGAAGCTATTCCGTTCAGCAAAACTGCGAACCAAGATTGTTGTTCCGCTGGTTGTCTCAGTTATCCTTGCCTCGGCAGGTGTATTCTTCTTCTTCAGAGACTTCTACCGCGACGCAAAAGAAGCAGGGCTTGTTTCGAAAGCTCGAGCGCTCGTCGTTTCTGCTGAATCAGCGCGGGAGTACGCGGCGCGGCAGCACTCAACAGGCGTCTTTCGAAAGGACCTAAAAGGTCTAAAAGAAATTCTCCACACCGTTCCGGTGTTTGCAGCGATGGAGGTTGCGAGCAAGAAGGCGCGTGAGATGGATTGTGAATTCAGAGTTCCGAAGTTCTCTCCACGCAATCCGAACAATGCTCCGGATGAAGCCGAGGCTCGTGTGTTGAAGACTCTCGAATCCGGAACCCAAAGCGAGCTTTGGGAGACAGACGAGAAGCTCGACGCCATCCGCTACTATCGTCCCATTCGGCTGACGAAAGAATGTCTTGCGTGCCACGGCGATCCCGCGCAATCAAAAGCGCTTTGGGGCAACGACCAGGGACTTGACCCGACGGGAGTGAAGATGGAAGGTTGGAAAGAGGGCGAAGTGCACGGCGCGTTCGAAATCATTATGCCGCTTGCTCCATTGCATGCCGATGTTGCGTCGAAGTCTTGGCTTATTGCGTTCATTGCAGTGGTAGGCGGCGCACTTGTTTCACTTGTGGGCGTTGTGATCGCGCGAATTGTCATCGCTCCAATCAAATCGCTCGGGCGCCAAGCACGTGCAATTGCCCAGGGAGATTTGAACGTCGAGGTCACTCATGAATCCCATGACGAGGTTGGAGAGCTTGCTGATTCGTTCAAGCTCATGGTGGCGAATCTGCGGCAGACGCTCGGGCGGATAAATGACGCGACGGCTGCGGTCGCAAGTGCAAGCGCAGAGATTTCCTCGAGTACGGAGCAGATGGCGGCAGGTGCGCGCGAGCAGTCCACGCAGACGGGTGAAGTTGCTGCTGCAGTGGAAGAGATGACAAAAACAATAATTGAAAACTCAAAGAACTCATCTGCCGCGTCGGAGACGGCGCTCAAAGCGAAACGTGCAGCGGAAGACGGCGGGAAAGTCGTTACGAAGACCATTGAAGGAATGAAACGTATTGCCGATGTCGTCAAGCGCTCGGCGGAGACCGTGCAGGAACTCGGCAAATCGAGCAGTGAGATCGGCGTTATCAGCAATGTGATTGATGAGATTGCCGACCAGACAAACTTGTTGGCGCTGAACGCGGCAATTGAAGCAGCCCGCGCAGGGGAACAGGGTCGCGGTTTCGCAGTTGTCGCAGATGAAGTGCGCGTCCTGGCGGAGCGAACATCGAAAGCGACAAAAGAAATCGCCGACATGATTTCCAAAATCCAGAATGAGACTGCTGGAGCCGCGAGTTCAATGAACGAAGGAACTCGCCATGTGGACGAGGGAATCAAGCTTGCCGATGAGGCCGGTAAATCGTTGAACGAAATAGTAACGATTTCTCAGCAGCTCACAGACATGGTGACGCAAATCGCAGCGGCGAGTGAAGAGCAATCCAGCGCAAGCGAGCAGATCGCTCGCAACGTCGAAGCAATTTCTTCCGTGACGGGGGAAACGTCGCAGAGCGCGCAGCAAATGGCGCACGCGGCTGATGATCTTAACAGGTTGACGGAGAATTTGCACAACGTTGTTGCGCAATTCAAGTTGTCTGAAACAGTGAGCTTTGGAGCCCCCGGGAGAAAAACGAGGGTGAGCGGGAATGTTCGGCTTGAAAAGCAAGGCGATGCGCGTTTCGATGTCGAAGCGGCAAAACAAGCGCACAGGATGTGGCGAATGCGTGTGCAACGGGTCTTGGCGGGAATCGAAAAGATAAAGGAAGAGGAAGTTGTTTCGCACCGAGACTGCAAGTTGGGCAAGTGGTACTACAATGCCGGGCAGAGTGAATTCCAGGGGAACGAAACATTTGTTCTCCTCGGGCAAAAGCACGAGGCGATGCACAACGCCGTTCGCAATGCCGTGCGTTTCTACAACAACGAAAATCTCGAAAGTGCTCAGCGTGAAGCGCAAAAGGTATATGAGTTGTCGGACGCGGTGGTGCATCTGTTGGATGAATTACAGGGGGTGGTTGTCTGATGTTTTGCCTGCCCGCTCGCCGAGTCGTCTACGACCCGTAGGGAGTCGTCGACCGCTTTGCTTCGGTAGGTCTACGACTCGTAGAGCGGGCGTTCGTTGAGCATGCACTACTCCACCTCGCGAATGTGTGGCAATTCATAACAGACGCGTCGCTGACAAAAGATCGTTACCGGGAAACCTCACGCAGCCGATCGCGACGACGACGGATCGTATTCGCAACGCATAACATCCCGCGTAGTCGAAGCTGTTTCTCGGACAATTTCCCTTCGTTGATACTCGCAACGATTCTCCGTATCTTTTCATAGAAATTTCAACGGAGAATCATTGTACGCTGCCCGCTTCTCGTGCGTCATCTTCGATATGGACGGCACGCTCACACAGACGAACGAGCTGATCTTTGCAAGCTTCAACCATGTGATGCAAAAATACTTGGGGAAGACGCTGACGGCGCGCGAAATCATCGCGCTGTTCGGCCCACCCGAAGAAGGCGGCTTACAAAAGATGTTGAGCGAACACGACGTCGTGCCCGCGCTGGATGAGTTGTGCGAATTCTATTCTCGGAATCACGAAGCGATGGCTCGGCTTCATGACGGTGTGGAAGATATTCTGAACATGTTGAAAGCAAAAGGCGTCCGGCTTGCAGTATTTACGGGAAAAGGAAGGCGAACGGCAAAGATTACTCTCGATGAATTCAATCTCACAAAATATTTTGACGTGATTATCTCCGGCAACGATGTGGTCAATCATAAACCGCATCCTGAGGGCATTCAGAAGATACTGAAGCACTTTTCTCTCGAACCGTCGGAAGCGCTGATGGTTGGCGACGGGATGTCGGATGTGAAGGCGTCGCGTGCCGCGGGAGTGAAGATGGGCGCGGTCGTGTGGGATTGCTACGACAAAGACCGCGTGCTCGCGGAGAACACCGATTTGGTTTTTCACAGCGTTCAGGAGTTGCGCGACTGGTTTCACCATCATCTGAACTGAATGTCTCCGATGTGCCATGCATTGCCGCGTGAGTCGAACCGTGATAGGCAAGACAGAATGAAAACTCTTGTTGTGTTGATGCTGCTGTGTATTCTCTCCGCAAACGCGCAAGACGATTTCGTTCTGCGCGGACTTTCCGTGTACGGAGGAGATAATGAAGAAAATCTACCCGTAATTGTCCGCGGCGCGCTCTCCCAAACGAGGCAGAATAGCGGTTCGAGAGAAATCACAATTCAATTCGACGCTCTTGCTCCGCATCCTCCATTTCTGAAGATTCGGTTTTATCACTGCAATCGCGATTGGCAGGTCGACGAGAATCTGTTCGTCAACGATGAAAGCCGCAACACATCGGGAATACTGAGTTTCGTTGTTTCACCCAATGGTGTTCAGACGTACAGTTACCGCTATGTCAATAGTTTTCCCGATGGGGATTTTGTTCGCCTCGAATATGGAGGCAATTGGATTTTCAGAATCATGGATAAGAGTCTGACAACGGTCTACGCAGAAGGACGCTTCTTCGTTGTCGATAATGAGGTGTCGACGCGCGTTGTGGTGAAGAATGAGTATCTCACGGCAAATAGTTTTCCGTACAACCAGATTCACAAAGTCATAACCCGGGCTTCTCTTCGTGCAATTGATCTTCATTATTACACGACGGTCGATGTGTATCAGAACAGGCGGATCCATAATCCTCTTCGCATCGATGTGTGGGATCGCGATCCTTACACGAAAGTGGAGGGCTTCACCGACGACGAGAGGAGTTTCAGCGTCAGCAACGTTTTGCCGGGAAACGAGTACCGCACGCTCGACTTGAGCAACGCGACGCGCTACCCGAACTACCAACCTGCAAAGAATGTTGACGGCGTCGATCTGATGCGACAATTCTGGCAGACAGGTAGCGACCGGAATGGCGAAGCGACGTTGAAGAGATTCACGGGCTTGAGTTCTGAGTATCTCGAATATCTTTTTCGACTTGACTTGACTCCAACGGATTTTCGGGCAATGACGTCCGGCGGAAGGGAAATTTTTGTCGTGGGCGAATTCAACTTCTGGAATCCGACCGAAGAAGACAAGCTTGAGTACGATGATGTCGAGCGCTCGCTCGTTGTGAAGAAGCTGTTGCGCCGCGGCATTTATGATTATCAATACATCACCGGCAAATGGAACGCGAAGACCCAGAGGGTCGAGCAACAAGACTGGCTCGCCATCGAAGGCACAGACGTTCGCACGACGAACATGTACACAGTATTTGTCTACTACAACGACCCGCGCTTCGGCGGGTTCGATAGAATCGTCGGAGTTGGCGAGGGAAGGAGTTCGGGGACGGCCGCGGTTGGATCGAATTGATTCAGATGAGGATCCTGAAAGATATCTTTGGAAGGGAGATTCGGTTCACTCAGGAACGAATGAACCATATGCGAAGCCAACATCCCGAAATGCGAAAGCAGTTCTCGAAAGTGGCAGCGACACTGGCAAATCCAGAGAGAATAGTTGCGTCGAGATCTGATGATGATGTCGCGCTGTACTACAAGTTTTTTGACGAGACGCCGGTTGGTGCAATGTATCTCTGCGTCGTTGTCAAGTCAGAAACGGAAAGCAGATTCATGTTGACGGCATATTTTACCAACACGGTCAAGAAAGGAACTGTCCTATGGCAAAAAGTAAGCAAATAAAAGTGTGGTATGACAAACAAGCCGATTATCTCGAAGTGCTGTTTGAAAAGAAGGTTGGATATTTCCGGGAAACATCGAACGATGCCGTTATGGAAAAAGTTGATCTGCAAGGTAACATTCTCGGCTTTTCGATATTGAACGTTGGCTCCCGTGCAATGCGGAAACCGCTTTCCGTTACGCTTCCTCATGCACGGCGAAAGGTCGCATGATTTACAGACGTAAACTCGTGTCGCGGATTCCGGGAAGGAAATCTGTTCGGTGAACATGACCGACCAACTCGTTCTCGGCGTCATTGGCATCGGGCATCTTGGCGCGCTGCACGTGAAGATGCTCGCGGAAATTCCGAGCGTGAAGTTCGCGGGCGTGTTCGACACGAACATGCATCGCGCGCGGGAGATTGCGACGGAATTCAAATCCGTCGCGTTTGCTTCGCTCGAAGATTTGCTCGTGTCGGTTGACGCCCTCACGATTGCGACAACAACCTCAACGCATTGCGATGTTGCGCGGAAAGCGCTGCTCGCGGGAAAGCACGTCTTCATCGAAAAGCCGATCACGGAGACCACGGATGAAGCGGACGAGCTGATTCGCATTGCGAAGGAGAAGCGGCTGGTCATTCAAGTCGGGCACATCGAGCGTTTCAATGCAGCCATACTTGCAGTGGAAAAATACAACATTAACCCGATGTTCATCGAGTCGCACCGGCTCGCGCAGTTCAATCCCCGCGGAACCGACGTCGCGGTCGTTCTTGATTTGATGATTCATGACATTGACATCATCTTGAGCTTTGTGAAGTCGCCCGTTGTGAAAGTGGAAGCGAACGGCGTCGCGGTGGTTTCCGACAGTGTTGATATCGCGAACGCGCGGCTGCAATTCGAGAACGGCTGTGTCGCGAATGTTACCGCCAGCCGCATCTCGCAAAAGAAAATGCGGAAGATGCGGATGTTTCAAAAAGACGCGTACATCGCGATTGACTTTTCCGAAAAATCCGCGGAAGTCTTTCGTCTCGTCGGCGAAGATGAGCCTCCGCAAAAGGGAACGATGATGCTCGGGCAAATCGAGTCGGGAAAAGTGAAACGCAGCATCACCTACGAAACGCCGAAAGTGGAAGATGTGAATGCGTTGAAGTACGAGCTTGAGCTTTTCGCGAAATCAATTCGCACCAACACGCCACCGCCCGTAACGGGCGAAGACGGCAAACGTGCGCTCGAAGTCGCGCATCTCGTGATGCAAAAGATAGAACAACAAGTTTTGAGTTTGTAGAGTTTGTAGATTTTGTAGAGTTCGTAGAGTTACCAGCCCACGAATTCTCCAACGGAGTCCTTCGGACATTCGTGGGTTACGATTTTGTAAAGAGAATAGAAACCGATTCTCCGTAGGAGTCCTTCCCCGAAGGGGTCCTTCGGAGGGACAGCGATTTCATGAGAAATGTCAGAAGCAAAAACAAAAATAGAAATTGTCCATCCACTCCTCCGAGCCATCGGCGCCCTCGCGGATGAGTTGAACATTGACGCGTATGTCGTCGGCGGTTGGGTGCGCGACCAATTGCTCGGACTTGGCGACAAGGACATTGACATCCTCGTGATCGGCGATGGCGTGGAGTTTGCGAAACGCGTCGCGAAAAAACTCGGAACCGAAACCGTCGTCGCATTCGAACGCTTCGGCACGGCGATGGTTCCGATCAACGGCGGCAAAGTGGAATTCGTCGGCGCTCGAAAAGAGAAATACAACGCCGATTCGCGCAAGCCGGTTGTCGAGGTCGGGACGCTGCGTGACGATCTGTTGCGCCGCGATTTCACTGTGAACGCGCTTGCCGTCAGCATCAACGAGAAGACCTTCGGCGCGTTGCATGATGAATTCGGCGGCATTCAGGATTTGAATGACGGTATTCTCCGCACGCCGCTCGATCCAGTGAAAACGTTTGATGACGATCCGCTTCGCATTCTCCGAGCGATTCGTTTCGCTTCGCAGCTCGGCTTCAGCATCGAAGAGAAAGCGCTCGATGCAATCAGGGGGATGAAGGATCGTCTCACGATCGTTTCGCAAGAACGAATCACCGACGAGTTCTTCAAGATTCTGAAAACAGAAAAGCCATCCGTGGGCTTGCGGCTGATGTTCGATACCGGCGTGATGCACGTTGTCTTTCCCGAAGTCGCGCAGATGGCGGGCGTTGATCAGCGAAAAGATCATCATCATAAAGACGTGTTTCTTCACACCTGCATCGTTGTTGACAACATCGCGAAGACGACAGACAACGTTTGGCTTCGTTTCGTCGCGCTGATGCACGACATTGCCAAGCCGCGCACGAAACAATTTGTCGAAGGAATCGGCTGGACGTTTCACGGGCACGAAGAGCTTGGAGCGAGAATGCAGAAGAGCATTTTCCGCAAACTCAAACTGTCGCTCGAACATTTGCCGTACGTCGAGAAGCTCGTTCGCCTGCATCTTCGCCCTATGGTTCTCGTTGACGAGGAAGTGACTGCCTCCGCGATGCGCCGCCTCGTCTTCGAAACCGGCAACGACATTGACGATTTGATGAAGCTCTGTCGCGCGGACATCACGTCAAAAAATCCAAAGCTTGTTGAAAAATATCTTCGCAACTATGACCTCGTCATGCAGAAAATCGTCGAGGTGGAAGAAAAAGATCGCCTGCGCAACTGGCGGCCGCCGGTGATGGGCGAGGAAATCATGGCGGTGTTTGGATTGCAGCCAGGTAAGCAGATCGGCATATTAAAGAAGGCGATTGAGGAGGCGATACTCGACGGGAAAATTCCGAACGAGCACGATGCCGCGCTCGCGTATCTCGTGAGCGTGAAAGACGAGTTACAGTATCAGCAAGAAATTTCAGCAACACATTGAAACATTTCAGCAGCCTGTGCGTCTAAACATCAGGCGCTGAAGCCTCGAATCTACCCGCAGTTATTTCCAAAGGAGTTCGTCATGCGATTTACACCATTCCTTTCGTTGCTTGTTGCCATTGTCTGCGCGACAGCGATCGGCTCAGCACAAACCAAGACTCTTACGCTTGATCAAGCGCGGCAAATTGCGCTTGAACGCAACGTGAATATCGCGCAGGCGCAGAACAATGTCGAAGCTGCGCAAGCGGGAGTGCTCGCGGCGACAGGGAGTTACTTGCCGACACTTTCCGCGAGCGGCGGATGGAATTGGAATCAGAATGAAGGACCTATCAATCTTGGCGGTGGGGTCGTCATTCCGAATTCAAGAAACGTGAGGAGGTATTTTAATACCGGCTTGAATTTGAATTACACGATCTTCGACGGCTTTTCGCGGGAAGGCGGTTACACGCGAGCGTCGGCGAACGCGATTTCATCCGAGCAAACCTCTACGCGAACGCGCCAGTCAATCATTTTCCAGGTCGAAAGTTCGTATCTGAATGTTCTCCGCAACGAGCAACTTGTTCGCGTGAGTGAGGAAAACCTCAAACGTGATCGCAGGCAGCTTGAACGTATTCAGGAATCGAACCGCGTCGGAGCGCTGTCGAAAGCCGACGTGTATCGGCAGCAATCGCAGGTTGCAGTAGACGAATTGAATTTGATCAATGCGCAAAACAACTTCAACAAGTCGAAAGCGGATTTGATCGCGCTGATCGGATTGAATGTTTCCGATGAGTACGCAATTGCCGATCCGGCGATCTCCACGGAGATTGCCCAGTCCGAACTCGATGCTTCCATCGCACAAACGAAGAACTTCGGCGAGTTGATTCGTCAAGCGATTGAAAAACGTCCCGACTATCTCGCGGCAAAAGAGGGGGTGCGGTCAGCCGACGGCGGCGTCAGTTCTGCGCGCAGCGGGTATTTTCCCACAGTTTCCACATCGGCGGGTTATGGCTTGAGCAACGAGGAGTTTTCAAAACTTACTGAGAACAAAGGAATCAATTGGGGGATCAATTTTCGTTGGAACATATTCGACGGCTTCGGAACGAATCAGGTTTTGCAGTCTGCACAGGTGCTAAAGAAAAACGCGGAGCTTGCGGTTCGGTCGCCGGTATGACGGGTGCCATCGTGCTCAACACCGCTCATGTGGCCGAACACGCCTCTCGTCTC
>JANNUB010000473.1:0-3099 GCA_031394795.1 Ignavibacteriota bacterium
TAAGGAGTCCTTCGGATAACTTCATGCTGTACAAATCGAGGTCGCCGTTGCGGAGCGACGTGAAAATAATTCTGTCTCCGGTTGGCGAGATTGTTGCTTCGGCATCGTAGCGCGGCGTGGTTGTGAGTTGCCGAAGATTCGAGCCGTCAACATTTGCAGTGAAGATGTCATACTCAGGCGACACCATCCACACATAACCTTTGGAGTAATCTGGCGGCGGCGGACACGTTGTGCGATGATGATGAGTTGATGAGAAGAGAATCATCTTATCGCCGGGGAAGAAGTAGCCGCAGGTCGTTCGCCCTTTTCCCGTGCTGACGAGCCACGTCTTGCCCGTCGCCAACTCCATAACAAATTGCTGGTCGCATTGAAACGAATCTCTCGTTTACTGAAACGACAGCATCGTTTCATCAAACGAAAAATATCCCTCCGCATTCTGGCCGCCAAACGTTAGTTGGCGAATGTTGGAGAGATGCTTTTCGCCTGGGAGGACGAGGGAGTTGCCAACTGCTTGTTTTTGTGGAGGTGAGGAGCAGGAGAGGAAAAGAAATGAAAGGAGTGTGAGCGATAGTTGTTTGAGCATGATCTATATGAGAAGACTGATTGAAATGTTAAGGTGTTGTTAGGCGCTTGACGGAAAGGTGACAGAGAACTTTCATACTCGAAGGATTTCGCCATGCACGAAATGCATGCGAACGACTTTCGGTTCAGTTCCCTCCTCGAAATGTGTGCGCACAGCATCACGGATATTCTCCCGAAGTTCATCAGCAGTTTCTGCCTCTGTAAAAATAGCTTCTCCCAACGCCCGCGCAGTGTATCCGCCTTCGGGTGCATCTTCAACGGGGAAAATCAACTCTTTCATCATCGTCCTTCAATTTTCATTTCAATATAACCAGCGAATCATCTGGGTTCAAGAAACTCGCCGTTTGCTCTTACGGTAGTTTGATCGCCTCCAACACTTCCTCCGCATGATGCTCAACGCGAACATTCTCCCACACTTTTTTGATGAGACCATCTTTGCCGATGAGGAATGTAACGCGCTTCGCTTCTTCCGCGCTTTCATCGTACACGCCGAACCATCGCGTCATCACCGCATCTTCATCGCTGAGAAGAGGGAAGGGGAGTTTGTATTTTTCGAGAAACATTTTGTGCTTCTCCAAACTATCCGTGCTCACGCCGAGCACAATCGTGTCGGCGCTTTCGTACATCTTCAAGGAATCGCGGAACGCGCACGCTTCCTTCGTGCAACCAGGCGTGTCGTCTTCGGGATAAAAATACAGCACGACATTCTTCTTGCCCTTGTACTCTTCGAGCGAAATGTGTCTGCCTTCGGTGGAAGGCAATGCGATCTTTGGTGCGCGGTGTCCTGCTCCGAGGGGAAGCGCCATGGGTTCTCCTAATTGTTTCGCCGCAAGATGGACTCCACCTCCTCATGAAATGCGCGGAGAGGTGGAGTCCATCTTAACAGCCTTTGGGCGAATAGACTCTGTTCGTCGCGAGTTCAGTAATCAGATTGATTGCATCGAGGCGAAGCGTGAACTCTTCGTTGGTGTTGATGTCTCTTGCCTTCAGGAATTCTGTTTTGTCTTTTGAGAAAAGGTCGAGAATCCTCACGTCGCAGGAGACGACTTCATTGTCGTTTTGGATTTCCAATCGAACAGCGGCGTTCTTGACAGCCGATGCTTCGAGAACGTCATAGACGGAACATGAGATTGGAGTGTATGGGCCGATAGACTTGTCGCTTCGAACTGACATCCAGATTCTTCGCTCCGCTCAGAATTTAGCGAGAGCCGCTTTCAATTTGTTGAACGAGTCCGGCGTCCCCGCTTTGTATTCGAGGTCCATGTAGGCAATCTTTCCCATCTTATCTATCACGAACACCGTACGTTTGTTGAAGCCGCTTTCTGGATTGTAACTTTGGTACGTTTTCGCGACAGCATGATCATGATCGCTCAACAAAGGGAATTGCAACCCCAAGTGCTTCGCCCACTCGCGATGCGACCAGACGTAATCGCCGCTGATGCCATACACCTCGGCACCGAGTTTACTCAACTCCGTAAAACTATCGCGCATCGCGCACATTTCTTTTGTGCAGCCGCCGCTCCAATCGGCAGGGTAGAAGGCGAGGATGATGTTGTTCTTACCGACGCTCGACGCGAGCGAGAAGCCGTCTTTGACGATTGTGTCCTTCGTTGCGGAGGAGAGTGTGAATGTTGGCGCGGCGTCTCCAAGCTTCAGAGGCTCGCCGGCGAAGAGACTCGTCGCAACGAAAAATGTTAATGAAAAGAGAATCTGTTTCATTTGTCTTCAATTCGATAATGGATTGCATCCAAATTAGTCGAATTGAAAAGGAAATGCAACGCTTGTGCAATGAGTTCTTGCATCTCACTTCTCAGTTGAATAATTTTGTGTCGTGAAAAAGGTATACTCCCCATTGAAGTCAGTTCTTTTTACAGTTCGTCTTCTTGCAGTTCTTGTCCTTCTTTATTCTGGGTGCGACAAAGGACTTGAGCCTATTGATAATCCATCTGGTTTCACTGGAACTATTCGATTTAGGAATTGGCCCACCCCTGACAATGTGTGGGAGCTTCGACTGATTGCCTTCAAGAAATTCCCCAGTAGTGACAGCGCAGGTATCTTACAACAGCTCGTATCAGGGAACATTGACGTGTATCCTCCAATTGGATCACCTGCCTTCAAGAAGTTCGACTCGACACAGACACGCCATCTTGACTCCCTCCAGTATTCGTTTTTGACACAAGGTACGACTCTCAAGGTCACGAATTACGAGTACATCGTCGTAGGATGGCGTTACAGTGGGACCGACTTCTTTGCGTGGCGACCTGCGGGCGTGTACGCAGTCCAGCCCGGCTCATTCGAGCCGAAACCCTTGCGTGTATTGCTCCACCGCATCTTTCCAAATATTGATATTGAAGTAGATTTTAGCAACCCACCACCAAAACCTTGGCGATGAAAATCTTGTATTCATATCTCCTGTGTTTCCTTTTCGGGAGAACCTTTGGAGCTGAGGGCGGGATAGTTGGACGAGTGACGTCCGAAGGTGAGGCTCTCGTCGGCGTGAATATTCTTATTCAGGGA
>JANNUB010000516.1:0-4232 GCA_031394795.1 Ignavibacteriota bacterium
ATAGGGTCCGATCGTTTTCGTCGGCGCGACGATTTGTCTCTCCATCGCGTTGGCGATTTCTTCCCGAACGACTTCGCGTATCCGATCTTCTTTCGGACGACAGCCGATGACGAGGAGAGCGGCGACCAGCCCCAAAAACAATTTCATAATTTTCCTTCCGCAACAAGTTTGATCGCATCAACGAGTCTGTTCACTCGGGCTAAAGTTTGTACCCGATGTTTCTCAGAAATTCCTTCCGCTTCACAATGTCGGCGTCTGTTTCGATTCCCTTCGGCGCCATACCGTCAATCACGCCGAGAATCCCTCTCCCCTGCTCCGTCTCGGCGACAATGACTTGAGTTGGATTTGCCGTCGCGCAATACACGCGGCACACTTCAGCGACATTTTTGATGGTGTTGAGAATGTTAATGGGAAAACCGCTCTCCATGAAAATGATGAATGTATGTCCCGCCGCGAGCCGCATCGCATTCTTCTGAGCGAGCGCCGTCAGCTTCTCATCGTTTCCGACGAAACGAACAAGCGCCGGACCTGATGCTTCACAAAATGCAATGCCGAATTTCATCGAAGGATTCGTCTGCACGATCGCCTCGTACACATCTTCCACCGTCTTGATGAAATGCGAGTGGCCGAGGATGAAGTTCATATCATCCGGCTTCTCGATGGTAACGACTTTGAATTCCATTTTTTCCAATTCGAGACTTACTATCTGACGTTAAAGTCCCCTCTGTGCGAAAGACTGCGCGCAGGGGAGAGGGGATTCAGGGGTGTGTATAAACGAATGAATTCTGCGCGGGTGCGTAACGTCAGTTACTATGTGTTGTCCTTAAGAGCGAGACGGCCTGCCCGCCTCATTGTGTTAAGAAGGCAGGCGGGAGCCTCGCTCGACAATCTCACGAAGCAAAGTTCATTCGACGAACAGTTTCCGGCGTCAACAACCAGCGAAGATGAGCAGAGCCCGTTGTTTGCAAATTCAAACATGCAACTGCCGATGTCTCCATCGCGACGGTTGCCGCGTGCGCAGGTGAAATCAAATACGAAATGAACGCACCCATGTCCGGCTGGTGCCCGATCACGATAACTCCCGGGCCATTTGACGCAGCGAGGATTTCTTCCTGAAGCAATCGGGGGTTGAATCCCGGATCAAGCCGCGGGGTTGTTTGCGGCTCGCGTTTCAATTCCCGCCCGAATATCTCGCTTGTCTCGACCGCCCGCACCAGCGGACTTGTGAGAATAGCCTTAATCTCCAGGTCAATATGCGCGAGAGCCCGCGCCATCATCATCGCGTCGGCTCGACCGCGATTGCTCAACGGTCGGTCGAAGTCGCTTAGAACACCATCACCGATAGAAACCGCCTCAGCGTGGCGCACAACGTACAGGTTCACAGTTTCCCCTCTGCAATTGAGAATGAACAAACGCGGTGAAGAATGTGAGTCACGTCCGCGCGCGCGCGCGGGTGCCCGGGCGCTTCTGGCGCGCTTTTGCGTACCCGGGCTTGATCACATCGTAGATGAGCTTGATGCGGCGGTTGTACGGAATGAACGCGCTTTTCATAGAGTTGATGGTGATCTTTTCGAAATCATCCAGCCGTAGCTTGAAGTGCTTTTGCGCAAGCAGAAACTCCTTCGTCATCGTCGTGTCGCTCATCAAGCGGTCGTCGGTGTTGAGCGAAACGCGAAACTTGTACCGATAATAAATGCCGAACGGATGATTCTCGATCGCGTCCACAGCGCCCGTATCGAGATTGCTCTTCAAACAAATTTCGAGCGGAATACGTTTGTCCAAAACATACTGCGCGAGATACCCCATCTTCACAATCTTCGTCGGGTCTTTTTTGTCCAACCCGATGTCTTCAATCAGCCGCGTCGCATGCCCGATGCGATGTGCGCCGCACCACTGAATCGCTTGCCAGATACTCTCTTTGCCAAATGCTTCGCCCGCGTGAACGGTAATGTTAAAATTCTCGCGCTGAATATAGTGGAACGCATCCACGTGCTTTTTCGGCGGGAAGCCGCCTTCCTCTCCCGCCAAATCGAAACCCACGACGCCGCGTTCACGAAAATCCACCGCAAGCTCCGCCGTCTCTTCCGAAAGGTGCATGTTGCGCATCGCGCAAATGATGAGTCCATACTCGACGCCGAAATCATTCTTGCCGCGCTCCAAACCCTTCAGCACTGCGCTCACGACTTCGTCAGAATGCAAACCTTTTTCTTTATGAAACACCGGCGCGAAGCGAGTCTCGACATACACCACGCCGTCGTTGTACATATCCTCCATCATCTCGTACGCAACGCGCTCGAGCGCTTCCTCCGTCTGCATCACGCCGCACGTATGCGAGAAACCTTCAAGATAGAGCGGCAAACTTCCGCGCTGCGCGCCGCGGTGGAACCATTCTGCCAGCTCGCCCGCGTCATCCGTCGGCAATTTTCTGTAGGCTTGATCTTTCGCAAGCTCGATAATGGTTTCTGCGCGCAAGCCGCCATCGAGATGGTCGTGCAACAACGCCTTCGGAAGAGATGCGACGAGCTTTTCGGTAAGTTTCATCGTGCCCTTTGATTTCGCTGAACTGGAACTCAAAGTACGGATAACTCGTACAGAAATCAATCAGTTACAGTGGCTGATGCCATGAGAGTCAAAAGAAAAGTCGAGAATTGAGTGGATGATAATCATCCACTCAGTGGACGATTAGATGAATGCTTCTTAATTCCGTCGCACTGCGTCTTCACCGAGCTTTCTTGTAATGGTTGATGAGGCCATTCGTCGAAGCATCATGCGACTTCACTTCGCCATCGCTTTTCAGTTCAGGTAGAATAGCTTTCGCGAGTTGCTTACCAAGTTCAACACCCCACTGGTCGAACGAGTTGATGTTCCAAATTATTCCCTGCACGAAAATCTTGTGCTCGTACATCGCTATCAGCGACCCGAGCGTTCGCGGCGTGAGTTTCTTGAACATGATGGAATTCGTCGGGCGATTTCCCTTAAAGACTTTGTGCGGAAGAAGTTTCTTGATGTCGGCTTCTTTGACGCCTGCCGCTTTCTCCGAAGGAGTCCCTTCGGACAATTCCTCTCGAGCCTCTTTTGCCGTCTTCCCTTTCATCAATGCTTCAGTTTGCGCGAAGAAATTGGAGAGAAGAATCGCATGGTGTTCGCCAAGTTGGTTGTGCGTTTCAATCGGCGCAATGAAGTCGGCGGGAATCAGCTTCGTTCCTTGATGAATCAACTGATAGAACGCGTGCTGTCCGTTCGTTCCCGGCTCGCCCCAAATTACTGGACCCGTTGAGTAATCAACTTCTTTTCCATCACGCCCGACATACTTGCCGTTGCTCTCCATGTCTCCTTGCTGGAAATACGCGGGGAAGCGATGCATGTACTGGTCGTAGGGAAGTATCGCATGCGTATGCGCGCCGAAGAAATTGTTGTACCACACGCCGAGCACGGCGAGAATGACGGGAAGATTATTTTCCAGCGGCGCAGTGCGGAAGTGTTCATCCATTTCAAACGCGCCAGTCAGCAGTTCCTCAAAATTCTCGAAGCCGATATAGACAGCAATCGAAAGCCCGATTGCCGACCACAACGAGTAGCGCCCGCCGACCCAATCCCAAAACTCGAACATGTTCTTCGTATCAATGCCGAACTTCGCGACTTCCTTCGCGTTCGTCGAAAGCGCGACGAAATGTTTCGCCACCGCCGATTCATCTTGTGCGGAATTCAAAAACCATTTGCGCGCAGACTCGGCATTCGTCAGAGTCTCTTGCGTTGTAAATGTTTTTGATGCGATGATGAAGAGCGACGTTTCGGGATTGATGACTTTCAACACTTCGGCGAGATGCGTCCCATCCACATTTGAAACGAAGTGAACATGCAAGCCTGGCTTTGCGTATGGCTTCAACGCCTCCGTCACCATAACGGGGCCGAGGTCCGAGCCGCCGATGCCGATGTTCACAATATCGCTGATTGCTCTTCCCGTGTAGCCTTTCCAAGCGCCGCTCCAAACAGAATCGCTGAACTCCTTCATATGCGCAAGCACGCCGTTCACATCAGGCATCACGTCTTTTCCATCAACCATGATCGGTTTGTTGGAACGATTGCGAAGCGCTGTATGAAGCACGGCGCGGGTTTCAGTGAAGTTGATCTTCTGTCCACCAAACATTTTGTCGCGCCAGCTTTCAACATTTCCTTGGTTCGCTAAATCATACAGCAACCGCATCGTCTTCTCACTGATGCGATTCTTTGCG
>JANNUB010000518.1:0-1722 GCA_031394795.1 Ignavibacteriota bacterium
CTGCTTTCCCCCTGACCCTGTTCAGTCAAGAGCTGATTGCCCTTGTGGGAGCGGGACTTTCGCTGGTCGAAGCCCTGGAAACACTCAGGGAAAAAGAGCGCCATCCGGATTTGAAGCAGGTGCTGGAACAGATCCTCGCGAAACTTCGAGAAGGGAACTCTTTCTCTACGGCTCTGAGGCAATTGTCCTCCAGCTTCCCTCCGCTCTATGTGGCCACCGTTCGCGCAAGCGAGAAAACGGGCGATCTCCGCGAGGCCCTGTCCCGGTATATCGCCTATCAGGTGCAACTGGATCAGGTTCGGAAGAAGCTCGTGAGCGCCTCGATCTACCCCGTCGTCCTGCTCGTCGGCGGCGGGCTCGTGATGTTGTTCTTGCTGATGTATGTGGTTCCAAAATTTAGCCGCATCTACGAGCAGGCAGGCAAAGACCTGCCCTTCTTGTCTCAGATGCTGCTGCAGTGGGGACAGTTGATGGAAGAACATGGATCTATTGTGATGAGCGCTCTGGCTCTGGCCATGGGAGGCGTCGTCTATGCGATGACCAGCCCGGCCGCCAAGTCCTGGATGCTCGCTCGTGTCCGCTCTGTTCCCGCCATCGGAAGCCGGCTTCATATTTTAGAGTTGGCGCGATTCTATCGGACGCTGGGCATGCTCGTGCGGGGCGGCATCCCGATTGTGGCAGCCATTGAGATGGTCTCCGGTATTCTGCCTCCGTCCCTGCTCACCCCGCTCCAGGCTGCGGTGCGGGATCTGCGTGAAGGAAAGCCGCTGTCCCAAGCAATGGAATCGCACGGCCTGACGACCCCCGTCGCTCTTCGTATGTTGCGGGTCGGGGAGCGGACGGGACAGATGGGCGAAATGATGGAGCGCATCGCGGTCTTCTACGACGAGGACATCTCGCGCTTGCTGGATTGGCTGACGAAATTGATCGAACCGGCGCTGATGGCCGCGATCGGCCTCGTGATCGGCGCGGTGGTGCTCCTCATGTATTTCCCGATTTTCGAGCTCGCAGGGAGCATCCAATGAACCAGACCGAACCCACGATCGCCGGTTACGACGGATTCCCATTGCGCGAATTATCGCTCGCGAAGGCCGACGCCATTCACGAAAAGCGGCGGCTGATCGAGGTGTTGGACGATCGAGCAAAGCTGGGCCCAGACGAGTTTGCGACAAAACTGGCCGCGACGCTCAGCTACCGTTCTCTGCGCCACAACGAGCTGGACGCCTGCGAAGCCGATTTCGGCTCGATTTCCTATCCCGAAGCGGTCGCGCACGAATGCCTGCCGTTCCGCGACGGGGAGGGCCTCCTCTCTATCGCGTTTTGCGATCCGTTCGATCCGGCCAGGCAGGCCTGGATCAACGAGCAACTCCGTAAACCGGCGCTCTGGGTTCTGGTCCATCGCACGGCCCTGCTCTCGATGTTCTCGAAATACGAAGCGGCAGCCCGCGCCATGGACGACGTGCTCGCGCTCGACCAGGAGGGACGTAGGGCATCCGAGATCATCGAAGATCTGTCGATCAAGTCGATCAGCGAAGGGACCAGTCCGGTGGTCAAGCTGGTGCATTCGACGATCTACGATGCGTTCAAACTGGGGGCCAGCGACATCCATCTGGAAGCCGGCACGTCGGATCTCACGATCAAGTATCGCGTCGACGGGGTGATGTTGAAAGTGAAGGTGGTGGAAGGTAAGGAACTGGCCGAACAGGCGATCTCCCGCATCAA
>JANNUB010000520.1:0-2878 GCA_031394795.1 Ignavibacteriota bacterium
AGGCGCTCGTGCTCCTCAAGGAGGACATCCTGACACGCCAACCCGCATTTCCTGAAGCACTCATCATGTCGAACATTATTTCGCCGAAGATTTTATCCATGCTGCGCACTCCGCCACCGGCCCGAGTTGCACTCGACTACACGTTCTATGGCGGGCCAAGCGGCGGATTCAATCTCGGCGTTCTGCGCGGTCTCGTCATGCCGGGCGAGTTGTCCGAAGGTGCGTTCCATGACTTCCTTCCTGAATATCGAAAAATGCAAAACCTCGCGTACAACAAAATGGAAGCGTACGCGTTGCGCAATTCGTTTATGCAATACTACTCCGCGCCTGCGGATACGTTCGGCATTGTCGCGGGCATTCAATCGGAAATCGGAACGGGGAGGGCGATCAACTTTTCGCAAGTGCGGGTGTTGCCGGAGAATCGCGTATACACCGGCGATAGGTTCAACAACGGATTTTACATGTTCGACAGACTTACTCCGGGCATAAAGAGAATTCGCTTTGAAACGCCGGGCTTCATACTCGATTCGGTAACAATCACGGTCGGCACGGGCGCGCTGGTGTTTTCCGACAAGCAGCTCGAATCCTTCGCTGCGCCGACAGTTGTCACGTCAATTCCGACAAATGGCGACACTGTGTTTTCCGCCGAGCGCTCGATCATTTTGCAATTCTCGAAAGCGATGGACACCGCTTCGGTGCGTCGCGCATTCTCCATTGCGCCGAACGCGGCGGGACGATTGTTGTGGTCGGGTCTCAACACCGCGCTCGCATTCGATCCCGACGCTGTGCTGCCGTTCTTCGTCAACTACACCGTCAAGGTTGATACGCAAGCGCGCTCCGCCGGCGGGCAACAAATCGACGGCGACGGCAACGGCATTCCCGGCGACCCGTATTTTCTCCGCTTCAAAACCCGCGACGTTGATGCGTTCCCGCCGCAAATTATCGCGTCGTATCCATCGGCGAGCACGCAGCTTCGATCTCCGACGTCGGTTCTCAACGTGACATTCGATGAACGTCTCAATCCGAACACTGTGACCGTGACAAACATCGCCGTGCAGCAAATCGGCGGGTCGCTTCTTTCGCGCACGTTACAATATTGGGAAGTAGGTTTGAAAAGTGGCGTGAACATTTATCTCGCGAGTCCGCTCGAAGCCGGTGCATCATTCCGCATGCGCGTGAGCGGAGTAACGGATGTTGTCGGCAACGCGATTCCAAACAGCGCGCCGATCTTTTGGGAATTCTCCGTTGCGCCGAATTCTTTCAACTACACAACTCTTGATCCACTCGATACATCGGTCGCGCATTGGCAGCAGCCGCTTGCAAACTCGAGCACGGTCGGCGTTGACAGCGCGAGGTTTCTTCTTTCAACGTCGCGCTATGTCCCGCCGATTCTCGGCAATGTCGGCTCCGGACAATTGACGTATCGTTGGCAAACCGGCGCCGCATCGTGGCTGCTGCGTGAGCAAATGCTGAGCGGAGCGGGACGCAGCGTACGTTTTAGAAAAGAGAAAAACATCCTGCAAACATTTGTACATGGCGACGGAAGCCTCTGTCAGTTTCGTTTCGCCGTTGAAGATTCGCTCGGCTACGAGGTGAGCAAATGGTTCACGGTGGATTGGATCGGCTGGCGGCAAATTGATTGGGACGCCGAGCTTGACTCGCTCGGTACATGGAGCGGCAACGGCCAGCTCGACGGCGAGCTTCGGTTCGATAGTTTTCAGATGCGGTATCTGCCGGGAATGAGTGCGGCAAGCGGACAGGTTTTTTTCGATCAACTTCAGCTCGCGACAAAAATCGTTACGAGCGTCGGGAATGATGAAAAATTGCCGCGTGAATTCGTGTTGGGGCAGAATTATCCGAATCCGTTCAATCCTTCGACGACGATTTCTTTTTCAATTCCCATTGCGGGACGAACTTCTTTGAAGGTATTCAATCTCATCGGACAGGAGGTCGCGACACTCGTGAATGGTGAACTTGAAGCGGGACGGTACAGCTATCAATTCGATGCATCAGCATTTTCCAGTGGCATGTATTTCTACCGACTGCAATCGAACTCCTCAACCAGCGTTAGGAAAATGATCATCGCCAAATAGGATCCGGTGGAACGTGTAATCGAAACTCTCGACGCAATGGTGCGCGATGGCGTGATCGAGGATTACGTCATCGGCGGGGCAACGGCGTTGATGTATTTTTCTATCCCCAACTTCGTCACTGAAGACATTGATGTGTTTGTAAATCTGAAGACGAAACCCGCCTCGACCATTATTGATGTAAGCCCAATCTACAACTATCTTGTCTCAAGCAAGCATGCTCGCATTCAAGGCGATTACGTTATCATTGACGATTTTCCAATTCAATTTCTGATTCCATACGACGACCTGAGCAAGGATGCGTTCGCTCATGCAATCCGCATTACTCCCGAACAAATGAGTTTCAAAATCTTCGATTTGGAGTATAGCATGGCAATTATGATTCAACTTGGCAAAGAGAAGTACATTGAACGTTTACGCACGTTGATCAGGCACAGACTGTTCGACGAGAGGAAACTGGAACCTCTTCTTGAAAAGTTCAACCTTGTCTCAACGTGGGCAATGATGAAGCAAAGATTGGAGTCTCCGCGATGATTGAAAAGAAATACAAGTCTCCGGAAGATATGATTCTCAAGGTTCGGGAGAGTAAGGAGGAGTACGAGAAGAGTTACTTGAACATGTCTTTCATGGACAAGCTGCGCGTACTCGTTCGCTTGCAGAAGAAAGCGTACATGATGGGACAGTTGAAAGTGAAGCCGTGGCCGATTGAAGAGCGGCATTCCACTCCCTGAGAATTCCCTTCCCTTTTTTCGGAAATGAGGATTGTTCAAGTCAAGAATTCAACGATT
>JANNUB010000523.1:0-9426 GCA_031394795.1 Ignavibacteriota bacterium
CGCTACACCGATAGCTCGCTCATCAAAGAGCTGGAGGCGCAGGGCATCGGACGCCCGAGCACGTATGCGATGATCGTTGACACGATTCAGGCGCGGAAATACGTTGAGTCGCGGGAGCGGCGTTTGTACCCGACGGTATTGGGGCTTGCGGTGAATCGCGTTCTCGTCAAGAGTTTTCCGCACATCATCAATGTGAAATTCTCGGCGCAGATGGAGGATGAACTTGAGACGATTGCCACCGGCGACGCGTCGTACCGCACGGTGATGGAGGATTTCTACCACCCGTTCATTCGTGACGTTGAAGAAGTGGACAAGACTTCCGGCGCCGTCAAGAAATCGCTGCAGGAAGAGACCGATGAGGTCTGCGAGCTGTGCGGCAAACAGATGATCATCAAGTGGGGACGCAACGGGCGTTTCATGGCGTGCAAAGGATACCCTGCGTGCAAAAGCACGAAACCTCTAAAAGAAGAGCAGGAGCGAATGAAACATGCCGTCGGAGTGAAGTGTGAAACGTGTGGAGCGGACATGCTCGTCAAGGGAAGCAGGTACGGCGCGTTCCTTGGCTGCTCCACCTACCCGACGTGTACGTTCACGAGGCCGATCGGCATCGGCGTGGCATGTCCGAAATGCAAAGTCGGCGACGTGATCGAGCGGAAGACGAAGCGAAAGCGCTCGTTCTTCGGATGTTCAAAGTATCCGAACTGCGATTTTGCTTCGTGGGATCGGCCGCTGAACCGCGCGTGCGATACGTGCGGCAATGCATATATGGTCCAGAAATTCACACAGACGCGGGGCGATTTTCTGCTTTGCCCGAACTGCAAAGCGGAAGTTGCAAAAGAGGAGGCTGTGGCGCAGCCTGCTGAATCATAGCTTGCAAGGCGATGCAAGAACATTTCGGCACATTTCTAACATACCTTCGTGCGGAGCGGAATTGCTCTCATCACACGATCGCGTCGTATGCGCTTGACCTCCGGCAATTCTCGCAGTTTCTCGCCAAACATTTTTCCGACTCCGAATTTTCTCTGGAAAAGATCGACCGCGAGACGATTCGGCTCTTTCTTCATGATCTGGTCGAGGAGGATTTCTCGCGCAGAAGCATTGCCCGCAAGCTCGCATGTGTGAAGTCGTTCTTCAAGTATCTCCACAGGAGACACGCTCTCAAAACAAATCCCGCATCAAATGTCCAATCCCCGAAAGTGGGGAAATCACTTCCAACGGTTCTGGACGAAGCGACGATGGCCGCCTTGATGAATCAGCCCGACGTCTCGAATGCCGAAGGCGTCCGCGATGCGGCTGTTCTCGAAATGTTCTATGGCACGGGCGTCCGTTTGAGCGAATTGATCCACTTGGATTGGGCAGACGTCAACTTCACGGATTCAACAATCAAAGTTACCGGAAAGGGAAGCAAGCAGAGAATTGTTCCTTTGGGCCGCAAAGCCCAGCGCGCTCTGCAGAAATACGCGGCAGTGCGTTACGATCTCCTTGTCAAACCATACGGGGACGAGACGGATGGGAACGGCGTGTTTATCACGAAGCGCGGGAAACGCATGTCGCCCAAAGGCGTGAATGTCCTAATGAATCGCTATATTGGAAAAGTCTCCGAGGTGAAAAAGAAGAGTCCGCACGTGCTGCGCCATAGCTTTGCCACGCACTTGTTGGATCGGGGAGCCGACCTGCGAGCGGTAAAAGAGCTGCTGGGACATGAGAGTTTATCTACGACACAAATATATACGCATGTGAGTGTTGATCGGCTGAAGAAAATTTACGCACAAGCACACCCCAAGGCATCATGAATCACATCGAACAGACGAAAGGAGCGAACCATGGATGTAAATTTCACGGCACGAAAATTCAAAGTTCACGCGGACATCAAGGATTATGCATTTGAAGAAGTCCGAAAGCTCGAGAAGTTTTTTGATGGAATTACGAAAGCGGATATTATCTTGAGCTATGAACGGGGATTGAACAGCGTCAAGACAGCGGAAGTGAATTTGCACGTCCATGCGCATATGCTATCGGCAAAAGAGAAGTCGAACGACTTCGTGAAGTCGCTTGATGCAGCGATGGACAAAGCGAGTGTGCAGTTGAAGAAATACAAATCCAGATTACGCGACAAAGACAAAGCGAAAGTGCGGAAGCTCGTTCGCGAGAAAGAGTAAGCCGTGAAACTCGATAAGAACAGGGAAAAGCGAAAGCAGTCCATTACTGTTGCCGAGTTCTACGAAGCGTTTCACGAACGCTTCAAGCTCGACATGATCAACGGGAACGTCGGGTTTGACAATCTCATCAAGGACAAAAACCTTCACCGACCCGGACTGGCTCTTGCCGGCTACGTGGATCTATTCCGGTACGACCGTGTTCAAATTATCGGGAACACGGAGGTGAACTACCTGAACACTCTTGCACCCGACCAGCGGCATCATGCGTTCATGCAGCTGCTGGAATTTCACATGCCGTGCATCGTTCTTACCGACTCGAACAAACTCGATCAGGAGTTTCTCGATGCCGCAGCGGCGAAGCAAGTCCCAGTGTTTGGCTCTTCGTTCGAGACAACCAAGATAGCATACTTCATTGCAGATTTTCTTGACGACCAATTCTCACCGCAGATAACGCTGCACGCCTCGTTTGTTGACGTCTATGGCATTGGTGTGCTGCTGATCGGTCGCTCGGGCATCGGCAAGAGCGAGATTGCGCTCGACCTTGTCGAGCGTGGCCATCGTCTCGTCGCCGATGATGTCGTGAATGTGACGCGCAAAGGTGAGGGCATTCTGCTGGGTTCCGGATCAGAATTGGTGAAGCACTACATGGAGATCCGCGGGCTTGGTCTTATTGACGTTCGTGCAATGTTTGGCATTCGTGCGATCCGTTTTCAGAAGCGGGTTGAAATCGTGGTGGAACTTGAAGAATGGAAGCCGACGCAAGAGTACACTCGAACGGGACTTGACAATCAAAAACTCTCGATTCTTGACGTTGATATTGAGCATGTGCAGCTTCCGATATTTCCGGGCAAGAATGTTACCGTCATTACGGAAGTCATAGCCTTGAATTACCTGCTCAAACATTATGGCTATGACGCCCCGACGGAGTTTGCCAAACGGATCGAGCGCCAGATTGCGGAGAAATCAAAAAAAGGAAACCGCACCGTAGACTACTTTGAGCATGACTTCGAGTAGAATTGCAGCGTTCGTTAAAAAACTCTAATACCAGAAAAAACTGCTTGACAGATGCGTTGAGATTTAGTATCATTGCTGTGCCATTGTAAGGTGTAGTTCCCGCACAGCAGTGTCAATTCCGTTCTAAAGATCAAGGAAACAAATCTAAACTGTCATCCACGTGGCAGGAGGGGGGGAAATCGGAGGGAGAACCGCGTTTGGAAATCATTCGGAACGTAGTACGCCTGTTTGGAGAGGTGTTCATGTTGAAACGGCTAAAATTTTTCGTCTTCTCCGACAAGACGCTCGATTACCACGAGATCAAACGGTTCAAGAGAAAAGTGCTTTTCTCTTCTGCCTCGATCGCGCTTGGAATTTTCGGCGGAGTGTTTTTGATCAACTTTATCGTCGGTGACCCGCTCGGCGTGACGCAAAACGCCGGTCTTGCCACAGAAAATAAGTTGCTGAAGGAACAGTTAAATACTCTCGCAGAAAGAATGGAGCTTCTCCACGTGAGCCTCGACCGGCTTGCGCAGCAGAACAACGACCTGCGACTTGCAGTGGCGTTGCCGAAGATCGATGACGACACTCGCAAGGCGTCCTCCGGCGGCTCATTGAACTCTCCGGAGTTCTCCATCCTGGCGCGGGACGCGGATGCGCTCTTGACCAATTCGAACGATCTTCTCAGTGAATTGGAGCGTCAAGTCCAGCTGCAAAAACAAAGTTACGAGCAGATCACCCGCAAGTTTGAAGCGAACAAAATACTCTTCAAACACTTGCCTGCAATCAAGCCATCCGAGGGTCCATATTCCCTCAATGGATTCGGCATGCGAGTTCACCCGGTTCTCGGCGTGTGGCGAATGCACGAGGGACTGGATATCATCAACGAAATCGGAACACCCGTCTATGCATCAGGCGATGGGACGGTACATTTTGCCGGCGTGACGCAAAGTGGTTATGGTAGGGTCGTTGAGTTGAACCACGGCTACGGGTATTCGACTTTGTACGCCCATCTCTCGACGGTTCTTATCAGAGAAGGACAGCGGATAAGGCGCGGGGAACTCGTCGGACGGGTCGGTCGTTCAGGATTGGTGAGCGGGCCGCATCTGCATTATGAAGTCCGTCTGAACGGAAGGAAGATGAACCCGGTCGATTACTTATTTGATGACGTTGATGCAGCGCGATACAGAACACAGCTTGCGAAAACAGAGTAGTTTTATAGGACCGATGAGAAAGCAGGTGCTAAGAAATTGATTTGGACGATAGATCTTGCTTCGCGTCTCGACGATGCTCCATGGCCCGCAACAAAGGACGAGTTGATTGATTATGCGCAGCGGACGGGCGCTCCCGAACAGGTGATTGAAAATCTGGAAGAGCTGGAAGATAGCGACGAACCATACGAAAGTATGGAAGAAATTTGGCCCGACTATCCAACCGACGAGGATTTCTTTTACGAGGATGAAGGAGAATATTGAGATTGCATCCTCCCCTTCAACCCATTCCGCCGTGTCGGGATGGGTTTTTTGTTGCTCTCACGCGGTGCAGCGTTGCCGCTAAACGCCTCATTGCCGCCTGTGCGCTCGCGTGCGCAGCTAGTACCGCAGACGCTCAGTCGCCGGAGGATACGCTGCAACGGTTTGAGATTCGTTCGGTGACGTTTGAAGGGAATGAGCTTTTCACGACGGGCGAGCTCGCGCCGCTTTTGCGCACCAAAGCGTCTCCGGGATTTCTCAACAAATTTTTCTACAAGAGTATCAGTGAGCGGCTCGGCAGCCCGGATGAGTTTTACGATCCTCTTGTGTTGTGGGAGGATGCCGAGCGTGTGCGACAATTCTACATGGACCACGGCTTTCAGGATGGGCGCGTCGATACGGCGCTCCATTTTCTTTCCGGCGCCTCGCTGGTGGAGGTGACACTACGCATAACGGAGGGCTACCGATCGGTGATTGACTCTCTCACGCTCAAAGGGATCGTGAATGCACCGGGGGAGGTAGCGCGCGCGATTTACGACGAGCCGGGAGTAGCCCGTGGTTATCCGTTCAGCAAAGCCCTCATGGAAGAAGAGGTGAAGCGCATCGTAAGAGTCCTCAGAAATGCCGGATACGCCCGTGCCCTGTTCCAGCGTGAAAGTTCCTCGGTAACGTACCGGACCAGCTCTCGCAACTACAGTGTCATGCTCGCATTCTCCATGGGACAGCGCTACAATTTCGGAGACGTGTCGGTGCGAAATGAGCTGGAAGAGACGCGTCCAGACATAAATCCCGAAGATGTGCTGCACCAACTGGATTATGTTCCGTCCGAAGTGTTCAACGAGGAAAAAGTTCGGACGAGCGAGAAGAACCTCAACCGCATGGGCATGTTCGAGGGCGCATCGATTGAAACAAGACTTCCCGATACACCCGAATCGGTTGATGTGCAGACCGTCGTCCGTTTCCGTCCTCGTGACAAACACGAAGTGGCGCCGGAGCTTTCGTTCAGCGATGAGAACAACAACTTCAATCTCGGTACCGGTATTGGTTACACGAATCGGAATTTTCTGGGAGGCGCCCGGACGTTCACCACCCGGCTCCGATTCCGCACACAGAACTTTCGCGCTTTCCCCGACGTGTTCAACGCCAATAACGATGCGGTAGCGAATGCCGACCTTACATTTGAAATCCTCCAGCCATATCTTTTTTCCAACAAGGTCAAAGGAACATGGTCACTTTCCCTCATCGCGGACAAACAGGCGTTGTATATCACGCGCATTCTCCAAAACCGCTTCGGGGTGACGGATCGTTTCGCAGAGTTTACGATGGGATTTTTCGACTGGACGCTGCAACGCGTCCAGCTTGAACGCAAAGAGTCGGTCGGCGCCGACACGACGAACCCGGAAGTGCGGCTGCAGCTCCAGGAACTTGCAGCGCAGCAGCGCGAAGTACAGTTCAACTCAATCCTCGCATTCACCATTCAACGTGATTTGACGAACGATATTTTTTCGCCGTCGCGCGGCTTGATTCACTCGCTTACGCTGGAGGAATCCGGACTGCTGGCGCTGGCAATCAGAGGCTGGCAGCCCGACCTCCCTTTTACGCAATTCTATCGCGTCAGCTCGCTGCTGCGCTGGTATTTCGACCTCACCGGCGACACACGGTATAATATCGTTGCTCTGAAACTGAAAGGCGGCTTTGAAGACAAATGGGGTGAAAGCACATCCGATACGAGCCGCTCCATTCCGCAGACGCACCGTTTCTATGCCGGCGGTGGCGGCAGTGTACGCGGTTGGCGTTCCCGCGAGCTGAGCGCGACGGGAAGCGCGCAGTTCGGCGGAAACATCCTGTTCGAAGGGAGTGTCGAGCTGCGGACGAATATCCTGCAGAGCCTGAAAGATGACGCTCTCGACAAACTCTGGACAGTGCTCTTCATTGACGCCGGCAATGTGTGGGCAGATGTGGGGGACCTTCAGATTGCCGGCATTGCTGTCGCCGCAGGCGTCGGGCTGCGATACGAAACTTTTTTCGGACCCTTTCGCATTGATTACGGACTGCAGGTCTATGATCCTGCCGGCAGAACCAATGGGAAAAAGTGGATCACGGAAAGGAAACTCTGGAGTGAAACATTCCGCTCAGGGGTGCTTCATTTCGGTATCGGTCATTCTTTTTGAGTGTTGCGATGTGGGAACGCGTCATCGGTCAGGATCGTGTGAAGAATATTCTCTCGAGCGCGCTGCGCTCGGACAGATTGCCGCACGCGTATTTGTTCGCCGGCAACGAAGGAGTCGGGAAAGATGCAATGGCACTGGAGCTTGCGCGCGTGCTGCACTGTGAAAAGAGGAGCGAGGTCGAAGCGTGTTCATCGCAGGGTTCCGCATCGCCATGTGGTTCGTGTTTAAAAATGCATTCACTGCAGCATCCCGATGTCAAATTCATTACGGCGCTGCCGGTCGGGAAGGGAGAGAAGAGTGACGATAGGCCGCTGGAGAAATTGACGGCTTCCGAAATCGAGTGTATCCACGAACAGTACAAAGCGAAGGCTGCCAACCCCTACCACCGCATCGCGATTCCGAAAGCAAACATTATCAAGATCAACAGCATACGGGAAGTGAGGCGCGAGGCTGCGATGAGCACGCTCTATCATGGGAAGAAGGTGTTCATCCTTTCGAATGCCGATGAGATGGGTGAGGAAGCATCGAACACGCTATTGAAAACATTGGAAGAGCCTCCGGGCGATACGCTGCTGGTTCTCACCTCATCGCGTCCCGAAGCGCTGTTGCGAACGATCGTGTCGCGCTGCCAGCCGGTCCGCTTCGACCCGTTGAGGGAAGAGGAGATCAGTCAGGCGTTGATGCACCGGGAGAAAATCGAAAAGAGCAAAGCGGATCTCGTTGCGCGGCTTGCAGACGGCAGCTACGTTCGTGCGCTTGAGCTTCTGCAAGCCGATCTTGCCGAGCAACGAAACGACGTCGTCGCATTCGTTCGCACCGCGCTTGCGAGCAACACGGTGAATCTCTCACAACATATCGAAAGGCTATCAGCGGAGAAAGATCGGGAGTTCATCGTTCGGTATCTCACGCTGATGCTGATGTGGTTCCGCGATGCATTTGTGCTGCGCAACGGCGGCGGAATCATCAACCTCGACCAGCGGGACGACCTGATGAAGTTCGCCGCAAAATTCCCTGACGCCGACCTGGAGAATGTCATGGCGGCAATCGAACACTGTATTTCGCTTGTGTACAAAAATGGCTACATTCCTCTCGCTTTAACTCAGCTTGCCGTGAAACTCCGGCGTGCGATTCTTCAACAACATTCGACGACAGCGTTGTGACTGCTTACAAACGCATACTTGTGACTGCCGCGCTTCCGTACGCCAATGCGCCAATCCATCTCGGAGGTCTGGCTGGTGCGTACGTGCCCGCTGATATCTATGTACGCTATCAAAGGCTTGCTGGAAGAGAAATCCTCTTTGTCTGCGGCTCCGATGAGCATGGTGTTCCGATTACGCTGACGGCCGACAAAGAGAAAATAACTCCGCAAGCTGTTGTGGATCGCTATCATGCGATGAACAAGGCTGCGTTTCAGAAACTCGGCATGAGTTTCGACAACTACTCGCGCACGTCGCTTCCGATTCATCATACGACCGCGCTGGAGTTCTTTCTCGATTTCCACCGTCGAGGAATACTCAAAGGAAAAAAAGAAAAGCAATTCTTCGATCCGAAAGCGAATATGTTTCTCCCCGATCGTTACGTGGAGGGAACATGTCCGGTGTGCGCGCATCCCGATGCGCGGGGCGACCAGTGTGAGAAGTGCGGTTCCTATTTGAATCCGACAGAGCTTGTCAATCCGAGAAGCAAGATCTCTGGCCAGACTCCCGAGCTGCGTGAGACATCCCACTTCTACTTTCCGCTTGGCGGTTTTCAGAAGCGGCTCGAGACATACATCGCGGAAGCAAATGCCCGTGATGGTTGGAAAGTGAATGTCCTGAACTACTGCAAGAGTTGGTTCAACGACGGATTGCAGGACCGCGCCGTTACGCGCGATCTC
Source organism: Ignavibacteriota bacterium (assembly GCA_031394795.1). Lineage (GTDB taxonomy): Bacteria > Bacteroidota > Ignavibacteria > UBA10030 > UBA6906 > CAADGV01. The sequence goes on from JANNUB010000523.1 coordinate 8,672, forward strand.
GATTGGGGCGTAAAGATTCCGCTCCCCGGTTTTGAGAGCAAGGTGCTCTACGTGTGGTTCGATGCCGTGCTCGGTTACATCTCTTCAACAAAAGAATGGTCGGAGCAGATCGGCAAGCCCGATGAGTGGAAGAAATTCTGGCTTGCCCCCTTGGGGCTTGCCCCCTTGGGGGTTGCCCCCTTGGGGCTTGAGCCTTCGACGAAATACGTTGCATTCATCGGCAAAGACAATGTGGTGTTTCACTGCATCGTATTTCCAGCAATGTTGATGGCGTGGAATGACACGCACGAACAGAAATACGTGCTGCCGGAGAATGTTCCGGCGAATGAGTTTCTCAATTTTGAGGGACAGAAATTTTCCAAGAGCCGCGGCGTGGGAATTAGCGTAGAGGAGTTTCTTGCAAAGTTTCCAGCAGACGCACTTCGCTATTATCTCGCAACGTCGATGCCGGAGTATCGCGATTCGGATTTTTTGTGGAAAGATTTTCAGGCAAAGAATAACAACGAGCTTGCCGACATTTTGGGAAATTTCGTCAATCGGACGCTTGCATTTGCGCTTCGAGCGTTCGACGGCGTCGTGCCGGAGCGCGCGGATCTGTCCGCGCTCGACACAGCAATGATTGACGCGATGAAGAACGTACCGCAGGCGGCCGCGCAATGCTTTGAAGCGTATCGCTTCCGCGATGGCTTGCTTGAGATCATGAATCTCGCCCGCGCGGCAAACAAGTATTTCAACGACAGCGAGCCGTGGAAAAC
>JANNUB010000528.1:0-10449 GCA_031394795.1 Ignavibacteriota bacterium
GTTCCAAGAAAACCTTTGCACTGGTACCTTGACCGAAATAGTTTGATTCACAATGGTTGCCATTGAGAGTTTGCTCCTATCTTCTGGATAGCAATTGCCGCCTAACTAGTAATAGACTGCAGATCGCAGTATAACATGTTATCAAATCTACGCGTTACATTTCTGTAGCCAAGAGTTGACAACCATTCTTCAAGTTGGTATCAACAGTTGAGCACTTTCAAAACCAAAGTAGTCAAAGCCGAAGCGTCATGTAAACACTATTCGGATCGTCAGTATAGTCAGCGAAGGGCGCGCAATAGGTAAAGCCAAAACTCTCGTAGAGATGTTGCGCTGGTTTGAATGCCTCCATTGAACCCGTTTCCAAACTGAGACGAGTATAAGAACGACGTCGCGCTTCTTCAATGATGTGCGTGAGAATCGCCCGCCCAACGCCCATCCTTCGGAATGCCGAAGATGTGCGCATGGACTTTATCTCACCATGATATGGACTCAGTTCCTTCAACGCGCCGCAACCGAGCAATTCGTTTTCCGACCACGCCGTCCAGAACGTGACATCGGGTTGGCGCAACTCATCGAGTATCTGCATGACATTGTTGATCCTTTGGGGGATGAAAATTGTCTTTGAAATCATCTGACTTGGGTCATTCGCCATTCAACATTCGGCGTTCAAAATTCGATATTGCTTGTGAATTTCGAATATCGAACAAGAAATATCGAATGAAGAAGTTTGTCTATCTGGAATTCTCTCAATACTCAAACACAAGACATTGCCCCGCCTCAAGCGTAGCGTAAAGATGACCATCATTCACGGAAAATTTTTTGGAGCTGAGTAGGTCGTTGACGTGCTTCGATGACGTATCGAGTCTGACGTTGATTGGCTCGCACGAAACATAGTTAGTGTTGGTAACAACTGCAAGACGTTTTTTCCCATCGGCGGAAAAACGCTCGAATGCGAGAATATGATGATTGGAGTCGTGAAGAACTTTGAACGTCGTCGAATCCACAATCAACGCCGCGTACTCGCTTCGCACTTCCAACACCTTCCGCACCCAGCCGACAAGATTCTCTTTATTCAGCCAGTTGTAGCCGTACTCGCTGAACAACGGGAGTTTCTCCGAAGGCAGATGCTTCAACTGTTCCTGCGTGAAGTCGAGCCCCGTGTTGATGGGATACGTTTCAGCGAGTTCGAAGCCCGAATGAATGAACGGAATGGCGGGAAGGAATGCGTTCATCACGATTGCCCATTTCGCGTAGGCGATTCCACCCGGACGAGATGCGGCTCGCGGTGTGTTGTGATTCTCCGGCGTTGCAAAGAACGGAATCGCGAATCCTTCATGCGCCGCCCTGTGAATGAAGTTCTTCATTTTCGTCGGATGATGTTCATCAATCCATAAATATCCGAACACGGCATTATACCCTTCGTCCCTGCTTTTTTGGGAGATGGAAAAATTCTCATCCCAAAAAGCAAAGTCGGGATTGTTTTGGCGCGCCGTACCAACCATCTCCTGCTTCAGCTCCATCGGCAACGCATGCCCCATATCAATCATAACGCCATCAATCTGAAACTCGCGTTGATAATATGGAATGATGCCGACGATTCTATCCCACAACGGACGATTTACATGCTGAGGTTGCGCAAGCCGCGAGTCGTACATGCGAATCGTGTTGTAAGCGATGTAATTGAAGTCCGCGTGCTCGTACATGCGCAAGTACGTCACGTCGCCCCATGGCGGCTGGTTATCGTCCGGCGGCCAGTCGGCGAACGCACCTGGAATTTTTGCGCGTTGCCCGTTCGGCAACACGCCGACATAGCGCCCGTCTTCCTTATTCACGAAATCCGAGTGCGGCGGTGGCACAAAGAAATTGCGATGTGTCTCGTGCGGCGGCAGCAGTTTGTCGAACTGCCTCGTTTCAATATGATGATGAATGTTCTGAAGTTCGTCCCGTGAAAAAATCGGCGAGCCGTAGCGCGCCTCGGTATGATGATGCTCGTCGCGAAGCTGAATCTCATCGCGAATCCAATACATCCATTCGGGATGTTCCTTCACCCAATCGGCGTCCTTCGCGGCAGTACGAAACACAAACTCGACAACGACGCGGAAACCCATTCGATGCGCGGCTTCAACAAACGCTTTGAACTCTGTCTTCGCATCGAGTCCGAGCGCTGCCTCCGCCTGGTTCTCATCGAGTTCATACGGATTGCGAATCGCGTACGGCGAGCCGAGCGTTCCTTTGTTGCCGTCGTGTCCGATGGCAGTAATGGGAAGAAGATGAATCGTGTTCGCGCCAAGCCGCTTGATGTACGGCAGCATCGCAATCGCTTTGAGAAACGTCCCGGTTTCGCGAAAGCCATCGCTGTTGATGGGCAGGTCGAGCGAGCCGTTGCCGTTGTGGTCGAACGCGCAAGTCGTTCGCACGAACATGTTGTAAATAACCGCGTGCTTGCTCCATTCTCCTGCCCGTCCTTCAGGCGGGCCGCTAGAAGATTTTTCTTTTTTTGGCGGAGACGCTTTCATTGCACCGCGCACCGCGTCGAGATAGAACTCGAACGGGTTTACTTTCTCGCGCTTTGGCGCTCCATTCTCCGAAAGCCAAAGCGAAGGAATAGCATAATTGAACTTCCGGGACTTCGTGTCTCGCTTCTTTGCTGAGAGGGCTTCTTCAATCAAACTCAGAGCTGCGTGCGTCTTCCCCATAAACTATTTTTTCCCGAATACGTTTCTGACGATGATAGCGTTCTCCGACAACGCTGTTGCCACAAATGTCCTATGCTCGGACGGAAATTCTTCACTCGGAACCCACTCCCCTTTCTTACCGCTGTTCGTGAACTTATATTGCACCTGAACGCCGACCGGTATTTCCACCTCCAACGACCAGACGCCGTCGTTCGCGATTGTGTCGCCGTGCGTCGCGTCGTCGTACATGCGAATGGAATTCGGCGACCACTCGCCAAGCATTTCCACATTCCCGACGATGTAAATCGCATCCGTAACTTTCCCTTTGGACACATCTACGGTGAAAAGAACCTTCTGTACATCGCTACTCCGTGCCATCACGCCTTGTCCGCCGCTCGTTTCTGTTTTGATAATTGGCTCAAAACCTGGCGCTTTGATTTTCGCGCCAGCGAGGTTCGCAAACTTGTACATGTTGTCGAGATGTATGCGAAACGCATTGTCGAACGGCTTATCGCCCGCAGGCGCAGACTGGTCACTGCCGTACCACCAGAACCAATCCGAACCTTCGGCAGCGTACATCGCTTCGTACGCCATGTACGAATGATGTTCCTTCGAGTTTTTCTGCGGCGGATTTGACTTTGGGTCAGGCTGCACAAGTCCGCTTGCCGCTAAGTCTTGACGAGCTTGCCGCAGGTACTCCCACGCGACGTTTTCTTCCTTCTCGCCAATCCATGTGTCGTAGTTTGCATTGATCCATGACCCAGGCCACAAAGATTTCATCAAAGGGAGGTTCTCAATTGCGTGCGATGCGATGCCTCGCTTAGTATTGCCAAGAAGATATTCAGTCGTCGTTGTCGTTACGACTTGGCGAGTCTTGAACAGTTTCGAGAGCTTGCGGTAGAAGGCGTGTTGGAATTCCTTTCCATCAATGTCCTGACGATACCATTCCCACGCGTTTTCCCCATCGAGGATAACGGTGAGCAACAGGTCAGGCTCCTCATTCTTTGGTGCAAATGAAAGCACAGTCTTCACAAAATCTTCTGCTGCCTCTTCGCCTTTGTAGTTTTGGTATTTGAAACCGATGCGATCAGAGAGTTCCGTATCCCGAAAGACGAGGGCGACTGACTGACTCTTCCCTGTCGCATCCGTGCCTGCATCGAACCGGTACGGCGTTGTGTTTGATTGATTCTCCGGCTCGGAGCGTTTCAATACTTTCACATCGCTTGCCGTCCACAAAATTCCGTTGTCGCGAAGGATTTCCAAGATCGGTTGAGCAACCGAACCTTCGCCGGGCCACATCCCTGTCGGCGCGACGCCGAACATTTCTTTGTAGAACTTCACCGACTTCACCACTTGCGCTTCTGCATCCTGCGGATAGCTGAATCGCGCCGGCAGTTCATCGTTCGGCTGACATGTCTTTGCCAAATCCGAATCATAAATCAGCGGGAGAATCGGATGATAGAAGGGCGTAGTGATGACGTCAATCTGTCCGGTCATTTTCTTTGCATTGTAGCGCAACGCTTTATGTATAGGAATGACATTCGCCATCACTTTGTATGCTTCGACTACTATGCGCTGGCAATCGGTTTCCGTTATTTTTCTCTTGAGGAAAAACTTCGTTTCACTCTCCCGAAATTCGACGAAGTCGCTCAAGTCGCACACCGAGCCGTCCGTCAATTTCACCGCGCCTTTCAAAAAGTCAGGATCAAAATGCGCGAGATAGAAAAAGAACTTGATGTCACGAAGTTCCTGCTCGCCGAACTTCACATTTTCCTTCTGTTCAGCCAACCTGTTCTTCAACGCTTCGTATTCGGGAAAGCGCGCAATCTGCACTTCGCTGATGCCGAATGCGTTCCATGTATTCTTGATGAGATAGTCGCGGTCTTTGCTGCCAAACGCTGAGGTCGGCTTCAGCATCAAATCAATCCACGGGTCGGTCTTCCCTTTTTTCGCAAGAAGGAAGTTCTTGACGTTGATGGCATTTCTCTTCACATCAACATACGGCTTCAATCGCTTCAGATAATATTCCTGAAGCTGGAACAGCAACGATGATGTCAGATTGATATTGCAGTGAACGTCCGGATACTTTTGCAAAATCGCCGCCATGTCGTAGTAATCCTTTGTAGCGTGCGTGCGCACCCAGGGACCTTCGAGTTGGTCGGTCGCGGGATTCAAGTACAGCGGCTGGTGTTGATGCCAGATGATGTTGAGAAAAACTGGTTTGTCCGAAAGGACTCCTTTGGAGTGGTCTGTGGCTGGAGTATACTCGTCGTTTGGATTTGATTTGGGAACGGGTGGAGTTGCAGTAAGTTCAATCGTCCCATCTTCCGTCAAGACAAAAACGGAATTCTTCCCCGACTGGTTGTAATTATCTACTTCGACAGAGTTGTTCGGGTCGTTGAGGTATGTCGCTCCGTTGACGAAGAACTTGTATTGATAAATCCCCGGCAGCATCGCCCGCGTCGTAGTCCATTTGTTGGACGACGACTTCATCATCGCGCCCTCCTCCTTCGACCAGCCGTTGAAATCGCCGACGAGCGAGACGGAGGAGTAGGCTTTATCGGGAAGAGCGAATTGTACGCCGGTTGGAGTGGATTTCGGTTGGGCAAACACACTGCACGTGAAAACCATCACGAGCAGACAAAGAGCAATGTATCGTGGTTTCAAGATTGCGTTTTTTTGATATGCAAATAGAAATCCGTAGATGCACGGCATGCCGTGCATCTACGGATTTGAAACTTTACTTCGTCAACATCATCCTCTTCGTTTCAACGAACGAGCCAGAGACGAGTTTGTAGAAATACACGCCGCTCGACAATCCTCTCGCATCAAACGGTAGTTCATATTTTCCAGCGGCCAACTGTTCATTGACCAACGTCGCAACTTCTCGCCCCAACACATCAAATATTCTCAACGACGTGAACCCTGAAACCTGAACCGAGAAGGCAATGCGCGTAGAAGGATTGAACGGATTCGGATAATTCTGGTTCAACGAAAACTCAGTCGGGATTTCGCTGATCATCGGTTCAACATCCAGCAACATGCTGTCGGGGATGCTTGAATAACAGAGCGATGTGTACGCGGGAATCGTTATGCTCGGCACTGATCCGCCACTGACAACAAGCGTTGTTTGGTCGAGGATATTGTAGAACGTCCCCGAACCAATCCACGGCACAGTGGAAATTGTTTGTTGCGCGCTCGTGAAGTTTGAAACCGCGACGAATCGCGAGTTGGTCGCAATGTCTTCAAATCCCCACACCAATGTTTTCTCCGCGTTGTAGCGGAACAACGTTCGCAATTGTCCGTTGTACAATGCGGGATTCCGCTTGCGTTGCAGAATGAGAGCCTTGTACCACCGGTAATGCGCCTGACCCCTCGGCGTTGAACGGAGACTGAATTGCACCGGACGATATGACAACTTTTGGTTCTCAGGATCCCAGCCGCGCGGTTCACCATTTTCCATTCCTTGCCACAACATCGGAATTCCAAGCGAGGCAAACATAAAAGGCGCATACAGCTTGTCGCGCTGAACAGCGACGTCAATCGGTACGCCTTGGAAATTATTCATCTCGAAAATCAACGACTGCTCGTCATGGTTCACGTTGCCGTTGATCGGCTCGGTTCGGCTTGCGTACCGATTTGGCAATGCGGGCGTGTCATTCCCTCCATATGCTCCAAGATCAAGCACCAAATTCTCGAGTCTATCAAGTGTTCGGTTTTGGAATCGCGCTTCGTCGAACACTTCATCGCGGAAGCTGTCGTGCCAGCCGCCGGTCATGCCGCTATAGAAGACGAGCGCCGGACTCTCCGGCAAATGTTCGGCTATCTGATAGACACGTCCCTGATACAGCGTATCGATCTTGTTTGCCCATCCGAGAATGCCCATCGTCGGCTCGTTGATGTTCCACCCGATGCCCTGCGTGAAGTCGTAGCGGAAACCGTCGACGCGGTAAACGTCAATCCACATTTTCAAGACTTCCAGAACGTACTCTTGCGTCTGCGGCGTGAAATGATCCATGTCGCGGAAGAAGCAGAGATCGTCCTCATTGTAGCGCCGCTCCGAGCAAAGTTTGAAATACGGATTCGTACCACCCACATCAGGATGCATTTGCCAGAGCGGACCAGGATCGTTGAGATGATTGAAGACAGCGTCAATAATAATCGCAATGCCATGAGCATGAGCGGAATCCACGAGCGCCTTGAAGTCGCGCGGCGCTCCGTATCCCGGCTCCAGCGCAAAGTGATGACTGATATCGTAGCCCCACGAGAATCCGGAGCGTCCGATCAATCCATAGTCATTCACCGGCATCAACTCCAGTGCATTCACACCGAGCGAATCGAAATAGCCCATAAGGCGCGAGAGATGACTGAAGGTTCCTTGCCCGCCCGTAAGTCCGTAGTATCCCCCCGTGAACTCACCGACGTTCATTTCATAGATGATCAACTTGTTCGGCGGCGGCTTCTGGTAGGAATTCGATCGCCAAACATAGTCGTCGGCAGTGAGACCTTCCGCGCCGACGGTGAACCGCGAGCCTTGCGTACCGTTCCATCTTCCCCACGGATCGTTGAATGAAGCGCCGTTCGCAACCTGATATTGATATTCATACGTGCCGGGCAGCAGTTTCACGTTGATCCACCAATCGTCCGACGTAAAATTTTTTCTTAGAAAATATGCCGGCGCACTCGCAAGCGGCTGACCGAGCGGCGCGATCCGAAGCAGCGCATAACTCGTGCTCACTCGCAAACGAAATGTCGTCGAATCATTCGACGCGGCAGCGGGAAGCGTGACGCTATGCGCTGCGTACGACGGCATCAGCGCCGACGGAGGCGGCCCCGTTTGCACGATGAACGACACGGTGTCGAGCGTCGTTCCCGCGCGCAAAATCACGATGTGATTTCCGAATCCCAACGAGGTCGGCGATATCTTACGGAATTCTCTCGTCGTGAAATTATAGCTCGAACCAATTCCTGTATAGGTCGTTCCATTGATCGTGAGAGCGAGACCGGATGTATCGAAGGCCGTTCCGACTTTCGGGAAAATGAACGCCGAAATAGTCGGGAAGTTCGTCGTTACCGTTCCCGTGCGATTGTTGGGAAGAAAATGGTAGATTGTCGGATTCTTGACGATGATGAACGTGTTGTCGTTGTCCGACACATTCACGTGATGATTTAACGGATCGTTGGGCCATGGCGAGGCGCCCGTGAAGAAGAACTTGTATTGAAACGCTCCCGCAATCGGACTCGGAGCGCCGCCGACAGCAAGCCGGGCGTCACGCGTCCAGAGTGTTCCACCTTGATACGTCATGGGCCACGCGGTGTTGTTCCATGCGTTGAATTGCCCGGGCACAGTTAAGCCGCTCGGCGTTCCGGAAATGTTGTACCGGAACGTCACGTCCACGCTATCCTGCGCAAACGCATTCCAGCCAAACAACGCGACGAAAGCAAGACTTGACCAAATGGAGCAAGAGAACTTGTTCATTGTTGCATCTCCCCTATGAAAAGAGTTCCGCTTTTCCCTTGCAGCGTGAAATCGCCCATGAACGCCATCGGACGCATCGCCATGCTCGCATCGGGCGGCACTTGCTGCGACCAGTTTCTTCCTGCAAACCAACCATACTTTTTCAAATCAAGCTCTTGCGCTGACGCGCCATTGTTCAGCACGACAACAGCAAGCTGCTTGTCGCCGTCACCTCTTCGCAAAAAGCCGAAGAGTGCATTCTTGTCGTCTACAAGAAACGTTTCGAACCGACCGCGCCGCAGCACTTCAAACTGGTTTCTCGCGGCGACAAGCTGCCGCATCGTTGACAACAGCTCGCCGTCTTGCATCGCTTCATCCCAAATCATCGGCTTGCGACACTCAGGGTCTTTCCCGCCGGTCATCCCGATTTCATCACCGTAGTAAATCATTGGCGCGCCGACATACGTCATTTGGAGCAACCACGCGAGCTTCATCTTCTGCTTGTCGCCTTCGCACAGAGTGAGAAAGCGCTCGGTGTCGTGACTGCCGAGAAGATTTTGCATCACGTAGTTCACTTCGGAAGGATATGATTTTTGAACTTTCAGAAGTGTGTCGTTGAAAGCGGACGGAGAGAGTTTTCCTTTCACAAAAAAATCAAGGCAGGCGTTTCGAAAGCGATAGTTCATCACCGCATCGAACTGATCACCCTTCAGCCACGGCGAAGCATCGTCCCAAATCTCGCCGACGATGTACGCGTTGGGGTTCAGCTTCTTCACGAGCGTGCGCCACTCAACCCAGAACGGATGCGGAATTTCGTTCGGCACATCGAGCCGCCAGCCATCAATACCCAACTTCATCCATTGTTCGGTCGCTGTGAAAAGATGCTCGCGCACTTCGGGATTATGCGTCATCAATTTCGGAAGATCGCCTAAGTTCCACCAGCATTCGTAGTTCGGTTTGTTCGGCGGTGCGACCGGGAAGCTGTAGATATTGTACCACTTCAGGTACTTTGATTTCTTTCCATTCTTCTTGATGTCTTCGAATGCAAAGAAATCCGTTCCCGTGTGATTGAAGACTCCATCGAGAATAATTCGCATGCCGCGCTTGTGGCACTCATCAACCAGGTGTTTGAAAATCTTCTCGTCGCCAAACGCAGGATCGATCTTCAAATAATCTTTCGTATGGTACTTGTGATTGCTGGTCGACCAGAAAATCGGATTCAAGTAAAGACAATTTGCCCCGAGCGATTGAATGTAATCGAGATTGGCGATGATTCCTTTGAGGTCGCCGCCCACGTAATTCTTCGTCTTCGGCGCGGCGCCCCACGACTCCGTGTTCGGAGGATCATTCTTCACGTCGCCATTCGCGAAACGCTCGGGGAAAATCTGATAGAACACCGCGTCCTTCACCCACGAAGGGACAAATGACTTCGATGCAACATCCGCGCTTACTTGAGCGATAGCGGGTTCAAATAATCTCATAGAGAGAAGAACTGAAAGGAGAAACTTGTTCATGACTTTCGAGCATACTATTGTCTGAATAACGAGGATTAGGACATCTGAATCTTCTGGAAGCGCTTCCAATAGTAAGGAGTTTTCTTGGGAGAATCAAAGGGATCCTTTGCCCATTACCAAAAAACCCGTTGTCAATCTTCGACAACGGGTTGTGCGGAGAGGGAGAGATTCGAACTCTCGGTAGACCTTAACAGCCTACGGCGGTTTAGCAAACCGCTGGTATCGGCCACTCACCCACCTCTCCAATAAAGTTTTTTCTTGCTTAGTATTCGATCCCTTGTATAAACCTCTTTCTGGAATCCAGCCACTCACCCACCTCTCCTTTTTATTCAACAGGTTCCATCTCTCGGCGCAACGACTCGAACCGAATCAATCTAAAAAAATACGGTACGCGAAGCAAGTCCGAAGGACTCCTTCTGCCGAAGGCAACACTTCGTGAGGAGGTGATTATCGCGGCGTGTCAGTCGTCAAACGGAACCGCAATACTTCGCCGCGCTCGCTGTCGAGCACGTAGAGTACGCGCTCAAAAAATGCAAGTCCCGCGGGACGCAGCATCGCGCCATCAGATTTGAATCTACCGAACGATTCAACTTTGAACGACCCCCTGCTATTGAATTTGAAAATACTATCGAGACCGGCATCGGCAATAAAAATATCGCGGCGCGACCGGTCAATAGCAACAGCCTCCGGACGCGCAAATCGGTTCGGCCGAATAAAATCTCGTGAGCGATCCTCTGCGCGAGCCGGATCGAATTTCGGCAGCCAGCCTTCGAACTCCGGGTTGCTTTGATAGACGAGCCAG
>JANNUB010000318.1:0-2619 GCA_031394795.1 Ignavibacteriota bacterium
CATCCATCCATCCATCCATCATGCATGCATCCCATTCGTTCAGGTCCATACCCTTCGTCCCGCTTTGCGGGACTCAGGGTTTAGCTCCGCGCTTCAATCTCCAACACCTTCCTCAGCCGCCGCGCATGCCTTTCTTCATTCGTAAACTTCGCGGCAAGAAACGACTTTGCAATTTCCAACGCGGGCGCGACGCCGATAACGCGAGCGCCGAGGCACAACACATTCATATCATCATGCTCAACGCCTTGATGCGCGGAATAATTGTCGTGCGCGAGTCCGGCGCGGATGCCTTTGATTTTGTTGGCAGCAACGCACGCGCCGACGCCGCTCCCACAAACGAGAATGCCCCGCTCGACAATTCCCGACACAACTGCATCCCCGATTTTTTCCGCGAAGTCGGGATAGTCGGATGACCTCTCGTTGTACGCGCCCAAATCGAGAACCTCGAATCCGTTCCCGCTCAACTGGTGTTTAAGAAATTGCTTGAGAGGAAAGCCCGCGTGGTCGCCCGCGAGCGCGACCTTCATTGTTTTAGAAGAGCTTGCCGCTCTCCGAGTCGAGTCTGCGACCGACGATTTCCGTTTCTTCTTCATAGTATCCTGTCATTAAAACTTTTTTCGCTGCGGCAACCACCGCATCTCTCGTGATGCCGAATCCTTCGTACGCAGCATCCGCCGGCGCGGACGCGCCGTACGACGACATGCCGACGAACTCGCCGCTGTAACCGAGATAGCGTTCCCAACCCAACTTCACACCAGCTTCAACAGCAACTCTCGCCGTCACCATCGAAGGTAGTACGCTCTCTTTATATTCATCGGATTGTGCTTCAAACAATTCCCACGACGGCATGCTGACGACGCGTGCGCGGATTTTGTCTTTCTTCAGTTGTTCGTACGCGGCGAGCGCAAGGGAAACTTCGGAGCCGGTCGCGAGCAACAGCACCTGTGGATTTTTGTCGGTTATCAAAACGTACGCGCCTTTCGCCACGTTTTCCGCGCTCGCGTATTTTGTTTGGTCGAGAATCGGAAGTTTCTGCCGCGTCAGCGTGAGCATTGTCGGTCCGGTGCGATGTTCGAGCGCGAACTTCCACGCGTACGCGGTTTCATTCGCGTCCGCGGGACGAAGCACAATCAAGCCGGGCATTGCGCGCAACGATGCGAAGTGCTCAACCGCCTGATGCGTCGGACCATCTTCGCCGAGTCCGATGCTCTCGTGTGTGTATACAAAAATCGTCGGGTAATGCGAGAGTGCCGCAAGCCGAATCGTCGGACGCATGTAATCGGTGAAACAGAAAAATGTCGCCCCGTACGGAATCAGCAAATCGCTCACCGCGATGCCGTTCATGATCGCGCCCATGCCGTGCTCGCGCACGCCGTAACGAATGTAGCGCCCGAGCGGATTCTTCGGCGAAAAATCAGAGACGCCCTTGAAGCGTGTGTTGTTGGACGGCGTCAAATCCGCGGAGCCGCCAAGCACGAGAGGAAGTTTCGGCATGATGGCATCGAGAACTTTGCCTTGCGCTTCGCGAGTTGCAAGCGGCGTGGCGACATCGAACTTCGGCGCGTTCTCTTTCCAAATCGTTTCCCAATTTGCCGGCAGCTTTCGTTCCGCTGCGCGCTCAAATTCTTTTGCAAGCTCGGGATACTTCTGCGCGTAGCGCTCGAACGCCGCGTCCCACTCCTGCTGACGCTTCGCGCCTTTCGCAATTTCTTTCCTGAAAACATCCAGCGCGTCATCAGGAATGAAAAACTTTTTCTCGACATCCCAGCCGAAACGCTTCTTTACCAATTTGATTTCATCATCGCCGAGAGGCGAGCCGTGAGCATCGGCGGTGTCCTGCTTGTTCGGACTGCCGTAGCCGATGTGCGTTCGCAGCTTTATGATAGAAGGACGAGTCTTTTCATTCTGCGCCGCGACGAGCGCGCGCTCGAAAGCAATCATGTCATTGCCCGCCTGACCGTCGGGCAGGCCATCGCCGCCAACGGTTTGCACGAACCATCCGTACGCTTCGTAGCGCTTCGCGACATCTTCGCCGAACGCGAGGTCAGTGCTTCCATCAATCGAAATATGATTGTCGTCGTAAATGACGATGAGATTGTTCAAGCCGAGGTGCCCGCCAAGCGAGCAGGCTTCCGACGACACGCCTTCCATCAAACATCCGTCGCCGGCGATGACATAAATCTTGTAATCAATAATCGGAAAACCGTCGCGATTGAAATACGCGGCTAAATATTTTTCCGCGATCGCCATCCCGACTGCGTTCGAGATTCCTTGTCCAAGCGGACCTGTCGTCACTTCAACTCCCGCAGTGTGCCCGTACTCCGGATGCCCGGGCGTCTTGCTCCCCCACTGACGAAAGTTCTTTATCTCATCGAGCAACAAATCGTAGCCGGTGAGATGAAGAAGCGAATACAACAACATGCAACCGTGCCCCGCCGACAAAACAAATCGGTCGCGGTTCACCCATTTCGGATTGCGCGGGTTGTGTTTGAGATGCCGCGTCCACACGACGTACGCGGCGGGCGCCATCCCCATCGGCAGTCCCGGATGTCCCGATTTTGCTTTTTGAATAGCATCAATGGAAAGACAACGAATCGTGTTGATGCAAAGCTCGTCGAG
>JANNUB010000608.1:0-13752 GCA_031394795.1 Ignavibacteriota bacterium
CATGACCGATTCGCTCGGCAAGAAGATTCAACTCGTTGGTGATGATTTGTTTGTAACGAACACGGAATTTTTGAGCAAGGGAATTGACAAGGGAGTTGCCAACTCGATTCTCGTGAAAGTCAATCAAATCGGAACGCTCACCGAAACGCTCGACGCGATTGAGATGGCCAAGCGCGCGGGCTACACGACAATCATCAGCCACCGCAGCGGCGAAACGGAAGACGCAACAATTGCCGACGTCGCAGTCGCAACGAACGCGGGGCAAATCAAGACAGGCTCCGCAAGCCGCACTGACCGCATCGCGAAGTACAATCAACTTTTGAGGATTGAGGAAGAGTTGGGCGAGCAGGCGATTTATCCGGGGTTGGCGGCGTTTAAGAGATAGTATCGCATATGTTTGACATTGAATGGATTATTGAAAAAACGAGGTCGAGTCAGTACTACTTCTCCAAACATGGTGATACCGAAAGGCAAAATGACAACCTTACAGTTGAAGAGGTTGAAGAAGCGCTGATAGAAGGAAGAATACCCGAACAATATCCCGATACAGGAAGAGGTGAAAGTTGTTTGGTTGTGGGATTTACAAAGACAGGGAAGCCAATTCACATTGTGTGCGGTAAGCGGACCGACACGTTATCCATAATAATAGTGTATCTTCCTGCACCACCGAAATTTAAGAATCCATTTGAACGAGGTTGATATGAATAAGTGCAATTTCTGTGGAAACAAAAATTTCCGCGAGAAACGGGTTCAGTACTTCTATCGGCATGACGACCGACTTCTCGTTATGAACAATGTCCCGTGCGAAGAATGCGAATTCTGCGGTGAGCAGTATTTCAAGGCAGGCGTCCTGAAGAAAATCGAAAAGCAGTTCGTTGACATTTATCAGGCCGGTGTAAGAGCGACACGTGAGATAGTTGTGCCTGTTGAGGAGTTTGTCGAGGCGTAAGACAGTAAGCCGCACCGACCGCAATGCTAAGCACAATCAAATGCTTCGCATCGAAGAAGAGTTGGGTGAGCAGGCGATTTATCCTGGGTTGGCGGCGTTCAAGAGATAATTTCGGTGATGATTTTTTTAAGGAGGAATTGAATGAGTATTGAAGAAATGGTAAGGCAATTGCCTTCCAAAGAACAACACGAGGTAATGGATTTCGTTCAATTCTTGATTTTGAAGAAGAGGAGCACATCCAAACGTCAGGGAACTAAGCGAAATGGTGAGCGATCAGCTGCGATGAGCACGAAGGAAAAGGAAGAACGACGAAAGAAAACAATGGCGCTTGCAGGAAGCTTCAACGACATGAGCGACGAGGATTATAGAGCATACGTCAAGGAAACAAAGAGGCTGCACAAAACTCTGTTTAGACGCAAAGTAGAATTATGAAACAAGCCTTGCTCGACACGAACATTGTGTCCGAGTTCATGAGATCGAACATCAATGTCATGCAGAGGGTTGATGAGCATATGGCGCAATACGGTTACGTGAACATCAGCATCATAACCTATTTCGAAGTGTTGAGCGGCTTACTCTATCGCGATGCAAAGAAGCAACTTTCAAAATTCCTCAAGTTCGTTGAACTCAATCGAGTTGCCCCAATGACTTTGATCTCGGCTCGTTTCGCGGCTGAAGTTACGGCGGACTTGAGGAAGCGAGGAATGCCGATTGAACCTACGGACACTTTGATTGCTGGCATCGCTCTCGAAAACGATTTCGTTGATGCTACAAACAACATTGCGCATTTCAGTCGTATCAAGAATCTCGAAGTTGAAAACTGGACGAAATGATTTCTTTCGTTCGTTAACGCATCACAATCAGGAAAACGATTCATGTCTCAACCAATAAAATTCGGCACCGATGGCTGGCGTGCCGTCATCGGCGATGATTACACGTTTGCTAACTTAGAAAAAGTCGCTCTCGCGACAGCGAAGCACTATAAGCGACACAAGAAAATCAAAAACGGTATCGTCGTCGGCTACGATGCGCGGTTTATGTCGCGGGAGTTCGCGGAAGTTGTCGCGGCGACCGTCGCGAACGCGGGCATCAAAGTAAAACTTTCGGATAGCATCGCGACGACGCCTGCGATTTCTCTGCTGACGAAAATGGAAGACGCCGCGGCAGGCGTCGTCATTACGGCGAGCCACAATCCGTACAATTGGAACGGCTTCAAAATCAAAGGAGAGTTCGGCGGTCCCGCGTTTCCTGAGACGATTGAGAAGGTGGAGAAGGAACTCGCGAAGATTATGAAGCTGAAAAAGCTTCCGCCGCAGAAACCCCGAGGGGGCGGGAAATCGTTCAAGCAATTGTTGGAGAAGGGGACGATTTCCTACATCAGTATGAAGCAGCGCTATCTCAATGACTTGATGACGAAGTTGGATTTCGATCTCATCAAGAATTCGGGCATTAGAATTTTGTACGACGTGATGCACGGCGCGGGACAAGGCGTTATCAATGACGTTCTGCCGAACGTCGTTCGTCTGCGCGACGAATACAACCCGTCGTTCGGCGGAACGAACCCGGAGCCGATCGCGCAGAACCTGCAGGAGCTGATGCGCCGCGTGAAAGACGAGGGCTTCCACATCGGCATTGCGACGGATGGCGACGCCGACCGCATTGGCGCCGTTGATGAATTTGGCAATTTCGTTGATTCGCAACGTGTCTTTTGTTTGTTGCTGAAATATCTTGTCGAGCAGAAAGGTCTGGGCGGCGAAGTCGTCAAAACTTTTCCGTCACGCAAATGGTGGACAAGCAGTGCGCGAAGTACGGGTTGAAGATGCACGAGACGGCAATTGGATTTAAGTATGTCTGTCGGTTGATGACGCAGCGCGACGTGATTATTGGCGGTGAGGAGAGCGGCGGGCTTGGTACGAAGTTGCACTTGCCTGAGCGTGATGGAATTTTCTTAGGCTTGTTGCTTTGCGAGATGATGGCGGTGCGGCAAAAAACGTTGAGCATTCTTGTGCAAGAGTTGATGGACGAATACGGTCAGCATGAATTCAAGCGAATTGACTATCACACGAACGAAAAAGAAAAAACCGCGATCATGAGCAAGTTCAAAAAAGGAGTTGCGGAGATTGCCGGCTACAGAGTCGTGGGGCGCAAAGATACGGACGGACATAAGTTTTTCGTGGAAGGGGGCGGATGGGTTTTGATCCGCGCTTCGGGTACCGAGCCGCTGATTCGGTTCTATGCAGAGTCCGATACGCAGACAAAGTGCGAGGCGCTGCTGAATGCTGCCATGAAAGGCTAGCCGTCACCATTGATCATCAAAACAACAATCGAGCAATAACGTAAGGATGCAATTGGAAAGCTACTACCAAATCATGCCCGATGGCACGGTGAAGCAGGTAAATCCGTTCACGGGCGCGGAAGTGTGGGCGGTCGCCGGACGACGGAGCAAGCCGATCACAAACGAAGTTGCCCATGAGCCGAAGAAAATCGAGCGGCATGCGCCGGAAGACTACTGCGCGTTTTGCGAGTCGCGGTATTACGAAACGGCGCCGGAGAAAGCGCGCATGGTGCTTCATGCGGGTGGACGATGGGAACGTCTCGCCATGCTTCCGCCCGACAAATATTTCGAGACGGCGGCGGAGTTTCGCCGAATCGGAAATCTCTTCGAGATCGTTACGCTCGATTACTGGCGCAAGAATTACGCATACAAGCTTCCGGTGACACAGCAGCGGTGGAAAGAAGAATACATCGCGAATCCCGTCGGCATGAAACACGTCAACGACCTCATCACGTACAAGCTCAAGCGCGAAGGGCGAACGGACGAACAGATTGAGGCGATCCCCTTCAGCGAGCGTCTTGCAATGGCGGACGCAATGTTCGGCGGTGTGCACGAGATGATTATCGCGCGCCGGCATTACAAGGACAACGCCGAGCACGACACGGATCTCTTCTCTTCGGGCGAGATGACGCTGGAAGAGCATTACCAGTATTTCAAAATGACGATCGAAGCGAAGCGCGATGTCATGAACTCGAACAAGTACGTCCGCTACATCAGCGTTTTCCAGAACTGGCTCCGGCCCGCAGGCGCGTCGTTCGATCATCTCCACAAACAGCTCGTCGCAATCGATGACTGGGGAGCGTCGATTTATCGTCAAACAAAAATGATCCGCGAGGATCCGAATATCTATAACTATCTCGGCGCGAATTTCGCCGCACAGAAAAATCTCGTGTTTGCGGAGAATGACTACGCCATTGCGTATGCCGGAATCGGTCACCGCTTTCCGACGATCGAGATTTACTCGAAAGCCCGCAGCGGACGACCGCACGAACACTCGGACGAGGAAGTTCGCGGCATGAGCTATCTCGTGCATGCGATGCACGCTGCGATGGGGAGCCACATTTCATGCAACGAAGAATGGTACTACACGCCGTTCGACGCCGTCTATAAAATGCCGTGGCACGTGCTCATCAAATGGCGCGTGACCGTGCCCGCCGGCTTCGAGGGCGGAACCGGCATCTACATCAATCCCATGACGCCGATCGAGGTGCGCGACAAGATGGTGCCGCGCTTGTACAAACTTCGCGAGGAAAAGAGAATTGACTTTATCCGCGTTGCAGAGGAATGCCGGGTCGATCCGAATCCGTTGAAGTACTATTTGGGGTAATATGACTAATCCAAAGCATCGCCTTTGCCCAAGTGCTCCTTGAGCCATTCAAACACCGTCTCATGCCAGAGCTTGCTGTTCGCGGGTTTGAGTATCCAATGGTTCTCGTCGGGGAAATAGAGGAATTTTGAAGGAATGCCGCGACGCTGCAGCATCGAAAATGCCTCCATCGCTTGCTGCACGGGGACGCGGTAATCTTTTTCGCCGTGAATGATGAGCATCGGCGTCGAGAAATTCTTCGCGTACGTATGCGGTGAGAACTTTGCGTATTCCTTCGCATCCTCCCATGGAGTGCCATGTTCCCATTCGTCAAACCACAACTCCTCCGTCGTACCGTACATCGAAACGGAGTTGTAGATGCCGCTGTGCGTAATGATGGTCTTGAATCGCTTCCCTGTTTTCGCAGCGAACCAGTGCATCATGTAGCCGCCGAACGACGCACCCGCCGCGGCTTTGTACTCCTTGTCCACGTACGGAAGTTTCTCCGCATAGTCGAGCCCCTTCATCAAATCAACATACGCTTTGCCGCCCCAGTCGCGAGAGATTTCTTCCATGAACTTCTGCCCGAAGCCGCTGCTCCCCCGCGGGTTCGGCGCCATTACGATGTAGCCTTGCGCCGCCCAGAGCGCGGGACACCATCGGTACGACCATGAATCCATCCACGCGCCTTGCGGTCCGCCGTGCACGAGATAGACGAACGGATACTTCGCCCCTTCGACCATCTTCGTCGGTTTGAAAATCCACGATTGTACTTTTGTTCCTCCGGCGCCGGTGAACCAAACACTTTCGGGTTCGGGAATGTCCAAGCCGGTAAATAGCTCGTCATTCACTCCTGTGATCTTCTTCAGATTGCCTCCACCAACATCTACTGCGTACAGCTCGGTCGGTCGCACGGCGCGTTGATGCGCGAAGAGGAGCCGCTTGCCGTCTTTGCTGAGGCAGAGACTTCCGTTCGACCCTTTGTCGAAAATCTTTTTTACGTCGTTGCCATTGATCGAGACAGAGAAGATCGGTCGGGTTGCATTCTCTTCGGCATAGAAATAAAGCACCTTGCTTTCCGGCGACCAGACGAACGTCTCAACATGCGAATCGAAGTTCTTGGTAAGACTGCGTGTTTTGCCGGATGCGCGTTCGTACAGCATCAACTGCCACCGGTCCGCCTCGAAGCCCGGGACCGACTGTGCACGATAGGCGATAAACTTTCCATCGGGCGAAAACATCGGGAAGTTGTCGGCGGCGTTGTTCGTGGTGATCAGTTTCGGAGCGCCGCCCCCGACAGGGAGTGTGTAGATATCGAAGTTCGTGTTCCATGCCTCCTCTTGTGTCGGAGTCGGCGAGGCAACGTAAGCAATTTCTTTCCCGTCCGGCGAGAATGAAAAGTCAATTCCCGCCGCAAACGTTGATGAACGCGGGAATGCATCGCGATCTCCCGGAGTCAAATCTTTCGGTTCCGTACCGTCAATTGCCTGCACAAAAATATGCTGCCGCTTTCCATCGAGCCATGAATCCCAATTTCTGTAGAAAAGCTGTGTCAACGCTCTCGCCTTCACTTTTCCATTCTCCAATTTGTCGAGCTTGGCTTTGTTCTTCGCATCGCTTTCGGAAAAAGGGAGATGAGAGAATTCCGGGAACACATCCGACACGAACGCAATCATCGTGCCGTTCGGCGACCAGACCGGCATCGCCGCGCCGTTGGAGAGGTTCGTCAGCTGTTTTGCTTCCCCGCCCTCGCGACTGATGAGAAAAACCTGATCCTTTTTTTCGAAGGCAATCCACTTTCCGTCGGGCGACCACGCCGGGTGACGATCGCTCGCCGCGTCGTTCGTCAACTGCTTCATCGCCATGCCATCGGTTGACGCGAGCCACAAGTCGGAGATGTTCCGGTTCTCGTCGAAACTCGGCGTAGCGAGAATGAACGCCGCCCATTTCCCGTCTGGCGAAAGCGCGGGGTCGGAGATGCGTTTTATTTTGAACATGTCCGCGAGTTCAAGGGGGCGTTTAGGTTGAGAAGAAGAGACTGAGTACGCGAGAAGAAAAAGAAGTATGCTGCCAGTAAAGATTCGCTTCATAGTATTCCTAACGGTTGGTGTGAGGTAGAAATCAATAGACTTCATCATGAGTGCCGACGTCATGCAGCACGGTAACTTCATCACTTGTTGATTCACTTCTCTCGATCGTGAAGACAATGCGGCAATCGTATCCACAGAACACGAGAACGCTTTGAAGAGTTTTCCGCTGAGTTTGTGTGTCTCTAAGGAAGGAGCAAACACGTCTAACGCCATCTGCTTAATGGCTTCATCAATCGCTTGTTTCAGGATTGCATTGTCGCGGACAAACTTCTTGTAGGCACGATCGAATTTGGGCGTTGTGCGAACTTCTCTCATTCTTCTTCAGGTTCATTCAGCGATGCGTGGAGTCGGGCAAGCAGATCATCAACCGGCTCGCTCCTGAGCTTGCCGGCTCGAAATAACGCGAGGCCTTCCTTAACGTTCGCCGCAATTTCTACGCGGCGTTCTTCTATGTAGCGCTTTCTCACAATGTCGACAAGTTTCAGTCTTTGCTCTGGAGAAAACTGCATCACTGAATCGAGTGCGCTGTCAAACGTGATCATAGGTTCTTCCTTTCATGGATTCAATCAAAAATACAAAGGAGAGAGTTAAGAGTAAACACGAAGCGCTTATCTCTCCAACTTTTCTCTAACCGCGTTCACGATCGTGCCATCCAGCAAATACGCGTACAAATCTTTCCCCGGACATAACGTCTCTGTGTAGTCCTTATGCCCTCTGATTGAATCAACCGAAACCGAAAACCCCTTCGCGAGAAATGCAGTGATTTTGATGAGCGAATTCAACTGTTGCTGACTCAAAATCTGATTCTCATAATTTCCCATCACGCAAATCAGGGCGTGTCCGCGCACGTCGTAATCCGTGTTTGTATCACCTGGAAGATTCACGGGGCGGGCTTCGTAGATTGTTCCATTCAAATCAATCATGAAGTGGTACGGAATGTCAATCCACTTTTTCTCCGAGCGGCTCCATGATTGAAGATGGCGAAGATATTCGCCAACGTCTTTGTCCGCAGCGAAATCTTCTCCGCCGTGATGAATCGTGATTTTGTTGATGATGTGATTCGGCAACGTTCGCTCGCCCGCTTGCTCAACGAGTCGAGTCTTCGACCAGCCCCATTGCTCGCGAAGCACAACTCCTAACTCTGAAGGATAATCAAGTTGAAGAATTTCTTTTGATTCTTCCAAAGGCTTCTTTGCGCACGAAGCGGCAAAAAGAAGAATGGTGATAGCGACGCAATGAGAGTACTTCATGCCCATGAATAGTGAATTTCTCCTTGTACGTTTTTTTGCCATACCACAAGACCTCGCCTCGAAGTCCGGATCAGTTTGCCAACCCTTTTTCTTTGCGTATTGAATTGTGGATGTTGCAATACGCGACGCACGTACGTAGCAACCTCCGACTTCTCAACGTGAAGATAAACGAGACAATAATGATTGTGGCAGAGTAACGGGTCGCAGAAGCCAGCATCGCGTGTAAAAAACGTCGAACTTCTGCTTCGCAAGAGAAGCGGAATAATGTCCTCGTCTTGGATTCCTGCGCGGCCAATGCTGAACCCAATTTGGCGAACTCGAATGCGTTGGCGAAGCAACAACTCGCGTTGCTGACGGAGGATTTGCTCGTCAAGAATAATCATGCCGCTTTCTGGCGGAGAACAAATTCATCGGCATGCTTCAGGAACGCTTCACCCGCCAGCTCGACCGCTTCGCGTATCGCTTCGTGAGAGATGTGATCGTCCCATTCTTCGACAATTGTCTCCCAATCCATACCACTGGCAACTTGTTCGAGCACGTCGGATACAAAAATGCGCGTACCGCGAAACGTCGGCTTGCCGTGACAAATCTTTGGGTCAGCCACAATGTGCCGACCAAGATTATGTGTGTTGCCATTTTTCTTCATCTCGTTCCTCCTTCAAAAAATGTTATTTCAAAAAATTCTTCCACATCATTGACCCAACAGGTTTATTTGTCCGCGCGTTGTATTTCGCAGAGAAAGATTGTGCGGCAGCTCTTTCGAGAACCTTCACTTCACGTCGCAGTCGTCTTCCAATCGGTCTTTTCTCAATTTCCAAGTCGCAGCGCGATTGAAGATTCAACCAGAACCGATCCGAAAGCCCCAAGTAACGGGAGAGCCGCAAGGCTGTCTCAGGAGAAATCGATCGTCGCGAGCGAACGATCTCGTGAATTCTTCCCGCGGAAACGCCAATGTCATGAGCGACTTTTGCCTGACTAAGTCCCAGCGGCTTCAGGAATTCCTCGAGAAGGATCTCTCCAGGGTGAATCGGTGAAAGTTTCTTGCTCATTATTTTCTCCTACTTCAAAAAATTCTTCCACATCATAGACTCGACAGGCTTGTCCGTTCGCGCATTGTATTTCGCCGAAGCCTTCGCTTTGTAACTCGTCAACACCTCGCCATCAACTTCAAAATAAATCAGCTGTCCAATCGGCATGCCGTAATAGATACGAACGGGCTGCTTCACGGAAATCTCGAGGGTCCACGTATTGCAGAAGCCGATGTCGCCTTTACCTGCGGTCGCATGAATGTCAATTCCCAATCTGCCGATGCTACTCTTCCCCTCGAGGAACGGAACATGCGCGTGCGTTTCAGTGTACTCTTCTGTCACGCCGAGATAGAGGCGATGCGGAAGAAGAATCAAACCATCATCAGGAATTTCAAAATGGTCAATCTCGTTGTGGACTTTCGCATCGAGGATGTCGCTCTTGTACGTTGCGAGATATTTTCCGAGATGAACGTCGTACGAGTTGCTCCCGAGAAACCTTTTGTCGAACGGAGAAATGACGATGGCGCCTTTCTCCATTTCTTCGAGGATCTTTTTGTCGGTAAGAATCATGGATTTGAGTTTGTTTCATCCTAAGGAGATTGCTCTCCAATTTAGAAAAATCACCCGCAAGAACCATTATCACCCTCGCTTCGAGCGCGTTTGTTTCTGTGGGAGCATGTGAGAATATGGCTTGGAATGAATCATTGACTCTATGCTCCCGCTTGGCTATATTGCTCCTACTTCAATTGACTTTCACACGATTTACTACTAAGGAGAGAAACACACATGTCAGACATTTCCATAGACGCACTCGGAATGGTGGAAACCAAAGGCCTGATTGGTTCGATTGAAGCGGCAGACGCGATGGTGAAGGCTGCCCGCGTAACGTTGATCGGCAAAGAAGTCATCGGTGGCGGCTACGTCACGGTGATGGTGCGCGGCGACGTCGGAGCAGTGAAGGCTGCAACCGATGCCGGCGCTGCGGCGGCGCAACGCGTCGGCGAGCTCGTGTCGGTGCATGTCATTCCTCGTCCTCATTCCGACGTGGAGATGATTCTCCCGAAGCGTCCCGCAACAAAATAATTCGCAC
This sequence comes from Ignavibacteriota bacterium, assembly GCA_031394795.1. Taxonomy (GTDB): domain Bacteria; phylum Bacteroidota; class Ignavibacteria; order UBA10030; family UBA6906; genus CAADGV01. Next base: position 10,049 of record JANNUB010000608.1, read on the forward strand.
GTAGACTTCTCCGATTCTTTATGCAGATGCTTGATTACGCTCTTGGCATGGTTGAGACGCGCGGGCTTGTCGGCGCGATTGAAGCGGGCGACGTGATGGTGAAAACCGCGAACGTTCGCCTCGTTGACGTTGAGTATATCAAAAACGGTTTCGTCACGGTAAAATGTATCGGTGAAGTCGCGGCGGTGAAAGCCGCCGTGGACGCCGCCGGGGCGGCTGCGCAGCGCGTGGGGGAACTGATTGCGACACATGTCATCCCACGTCCCGTTGAAGATATTGAGACGATCCTCCGCAAGCCTCAGGAGAAAGTGGTACCTCCAACAGAAACAGATGTGAAGAAGAAGCAGGGTTCGACCCGCCCGACTCTCGAACCCGTTGAGACTGCTGATGAATACAAAAAGCAGCTCGACGTCATGACCGTGCATGAGCTTCGGCGGGTTGCCCGCGGTAACGGCAATCTCGGCATTCAAGGCAGGCAAATCTCGAAAGCGAATAAGAAACAGCTGATTTCCGAGCTTATGAAAATGAAAGGCTGAAAAAATTTTGCGCACACGAACTCCATTAGTGAATAACTGATGGAGTTTTTTTATTTTGATGGAAGTGAATATCAAGCGCATCCATATTGTCGTCGCGACCACGCTGTTCGCGTTCCTTCTCTGGTTCTCAGTCGGCATGACCGAACAGTACCAGGAACAACTCAGCGCCCCTCTTGTGATCGAGAGTTTGCCGCCGGGGAAAGCTCTTGCCAGTCCGTTACCCCGGACAGTGAAACTGACTTTCAACGAGTTTGGATGGCGGCTTGCTAAACTGTATTGGAGATCGAATCTCGAGTGGGTGGTGAATCTCAGCGCGGCGCCGGGCCGTCATGCTCTCACAGTGAAGGATTTTGCCGATCAGCTCGGCTGGCGGCTGGGGGTGCAACCCATTTCGATGACGCCTGAATCTCTCTACATCGCGTTGGATACGCTCGTCAGCAAGCGCGTGCCGATTGCGCCCAACTTCACTTTGACTTTTCGGGAAGGCTACGGACAGGTAGGGAGCGCACTCATCACCCCGGAGAGCATCACCGTCACCGGGGCGAAATCTCTCTTGGAGGCTGTCAACGAGTGGCCGACAGAGCATCGCATGTTGGATCGCATTCGTCAATCTGTCGATGAAGTGGTTTCGCTCGTTGATACGACGAATGTTCTTTCATTGGCGCCGAAGCAAGCCGATCTTCACATCGAGGTTCAGCAGTTTGCCGAACAAACCTTTCCGGAGATACCGATCGAGTGCTTGTCCGTTCCGCAGAACCGCGAAGTCATTCTCAGCAGCCCCAACATTGAAATCGTTGTCCGCTGTGGATTGGAGCAGCTTTCGCGTCTCAATCAAAAAAGCTTTCGTGCAATTCTCGATTACAGAACGGTCCTTGCCGACACGAGCGGGATCATCCAGCCGGAGATCGAGCTTCCCCCTGGCGTGCAGATCGTCCGGCGATCACCCGAACGATTCACGTATGTCGTGAGAAAGAAATTCTAAGGGCATTCTATGCGATTAGCCATCAATATTGACCATGTTGCAACGCTGCGCGAAGCCCGCGGCGGCGTCGAGCCTGACCCCGTCACCGCAGCCGCAATCTGCGAGCTTGCCGGGGCAGAAGGAATCGTCTGCCATCTCCGCGAAGACCGTCGCCACATCAATGACCGTGACGTGCGCCTGCTGCGCGAAACCGTCAAGACGAAGCTGGACCTTGAGATGGCGGCAACGGAGGAGATTATCAAGATCGCGATCGAGACGCTCCCCGAGCTTGTCACGCTCGTTCCCGAGAAGCGCGAGGAGCTAACGACAGAAGGCGGGCTTGACGTCCGGGGACATCGGAATCACTTTCGGGAGGTTATCGAGGAATTTCACAGACACGAAATCGAGGTCAGCCTTTTTGTGGATCCGCGTGCAGAACAGATCGAAGCCGCCAAAGCCATCGGCGCAGACATGATTGAGATCCATACAGGCGAATATGCGAACGCTCGAGGCGAAAAAGAGGCGATGGCGCACCTGGAAATCATTCGTTCCGCCGCGCGATTGGGCGCCGAGCTGAGCCTCATCGTGAATGCAGGCCACGGGCTGAACTACTCGAACATCAGACCGATTACAACAATTCCGGAGATTCAGGAAGTCAGCATCGGACACGCATTGATCTCGCATGCCGTGTTTGTCGGGCTGGAGCGCGCCGTGCGGGAGATGCTTTCGTTGGTACGATGATCACGATTCAGTCGCGCAATTGCAATTTTCGAATTTCATCTCTCAACGACGCCGCCTTTTCGTAGTTCTCTTTGTCGACCGCATCCCTCAATTGCTGGTTGAGTTGTTCCAGCTTGGTCATTTTTGGCGGGACGGGTTGTTTTGTCTTTTCGCGGGAACCGAGCGCCTGCTCGCCCTCCTCTTCCTCCGGCACGAAAGCGGCTTCATCCATCACGCTTGAGGCGACATAGATCTGCACGCCGTAGCGGACCGCGAGCGCAATCGCGTCGCTGGGACGGGAATCAACAAGCTGGGAATCAAAATTGAGTTTTGCGTAGAACGTTCCGTCGCGCAGCGAATCAATGACGATCTCCGAGAGGTCGTAGCCGAACATCGTAATGATATTCTTCATCAAGTCATGCGTCAACGGGCGCGGCGGTTTGATTCCCTCCATTTCAAGTGCAATAGATTGCGCTTCCGACGCACCGATGATGATCGGCAACCGTCGGTTACCCTGCACCTCTTTCAGGATCAACGCATACGCCCCACCGCTCGCCGGGTTTGTTGAAAGTCCGAGTATATCTACTTGAACTTTGAGAACTTCTTCCACGCCTAACTCCTCAGCTTTTATGTGATATAGAGAAAATCCAAAAAACAATCAAGCAGATCCCTATCTCCCAAGCGCCTTCTTGAACTCCACCGTAAGCTCCGGAAGAATTTCAAACACATCACCGACAATGCCGTAATCTGCGACCTGAAAAATCGGCGCGTCTTTGTCTTTGTTGATTGCAACAATATACTTCGACGACGACATCCCTGCAAGATGTTGCACCGCCCCCGAGATCGCGCACGCGATATAGAGCGCAGGCGAAACCGTCTTGCCCGTTTGGCCTACCTGTTCATCATGCGAACGCCAGCCGGCATCGACGACTGCGCGCGACGCTCCCATTCCGGCGCCAAGCGTGTCGGCAAGTTTTTCGATAAGATGCCAATTCTCCGGCCCCTTCATGCCCCGTCCGCCGGAAACGATGATGTTCGCTTCCGTTACATCGGGACGCCCGGTTGCCACTTTCACTTCCGTGACTTTCGTGACCACGTCATTGGCGGTCAGCGCGACGGATTGCATTTCAACAGCCGCCGAGCCTGCCGAGGCGGACGCCGTGAAAACATTCGGACGAAGCGTGAAAACCTTTGCGGAGGTGTTTACCCTCACCTCCACCAATGCTTTGCCGGCATACACCGGGCGCGTTGCGATGATTTCGCCCCCTTCCACTTTCAACGCCGTGCAATCCGATGCAAGCCCTGCATCTAACTTCACTGCAACGCGGGGCGCAATATCTTTTCCCATCTGGCTCGCGGGAATGAATACGATACTCGCATTTTCTTTCCTTGCAACTTCAGCGATGACCTTCGCGTACGCGGCGTTGGAGTGCTGCGCAAGTTGCGGGTCCTCGACAGCGATGACGCGGCCCACACCGTACTTCCCC
>JANNUB010000011.1:0-5757 GCA_031394795.1 Ignavibacteriota bacterium
AAAGGAGAAACACCATGGCAGTAGCACGAGTAACTGAAATCATCGCATCGTCATCGAAGAGTTTTGAAGATGCGGTCAACACCGGAGTCAAGCGAGCGAACAAGACGCTGAAAAATGTCAAAGGCGCCTGGATCAAAGAGCAAAAAGTCGTTTGCAACAACGGAAAGATCAGCGAGTATCGCGTTGCGATGCTCGTGACGTTTGTGCTGAAAGACTGAAGCAAGGTTGATGAAGCGCCAGTGGGTTCAGGGTTCTCCAAAGGAGTCCTGTCGGACAGGGTTCTCCGAAGGACTCCTTACGGAGAACCTTGAACCAAAGTCGTGTTCATCCGTGAAATCCGTGGTTATTTTTTTTTGAGTATGAACAACAATACTGAAGTTGTTATCATCGGCGGCGGAGCAATTGGTCTTTGCTCCGCTTATTATCTTTCAAAAGCTGGCGCGCAAGTAACCGTCATTGACAAAGGCGAGTTCGGTCATGGCTCGTCATTGCACAACGCGGGCTACGTCTGTCCGAGCCATTTCATTCCGCTCGCGTCGCCTGGAATTATTTCTCAAGGATTGAAATGGATGCTCAGTCCCACGAGTCCGTTTTATGTCAAGCCGCGATTCGATTTGGATTTCATGTCGTGGGCGTGGAAGTTTCGGCAATCGTGTACTGCGGAAAATGTTCAGAGAGCGATGCCGCTTCTGCGCGACCTCGGCAATGCGAGTCTTGAGTTGTACAAAGAATTCGCGGCGATGGACGCATTCGATTTTGAATGGACGCCGCGAGGTTTGCTCGTTTTGTATCGAACTGAAAAGGGAAAACATCATTGGGAAGAAGAAGCCGAGTTGTCGCATAAACTCGGAATCGAAGCGAAGTTATGTGATAGGGTGGGACTTCAATCGCTTGAGCCGAACGTTGAAATGCGCGCCGACGGCGGATTGTATTTTCCTGGCGACTGCCACATGACGCCTGCAAAATTCGTGCGCGGATTAGCGAAACATCTTGAAGCGAATGGGGTGAGCCTCTTAAAGAACACGACGGTTTCAGGTTTCTCCGTAAGGAGTCCTTCGGACAAGGTTCAAGGCAATAAAATTGTGGAAGTAAAAACTTCGAACGGAGATTTTTCAGCGGATGAGTTTGTGTTGGCGGGCGGTTCATGGTCGCCAACGATTGCGCGAGAGTTGGGAATCACATTGCTCGTGCAAGCTGGTAAGGGCTACAGCGTTACAATTCAGAGGAAAGAAAGCAAGCCGCTCATTCCGCTCATTTTCTCTGAGGCTCGCGTTGCAATGACTTCGATGGGCGATACGTTCCGCGCCGCGGGCACGATGGAAATCGCAGGGCTCGACTTGAGCATCACGCAACGCCGCGTCGATGCGATCCTGAATTCGATTCCGAACTACATCGGCGGCGTCACGGCAGCAGATTTCAAGAGTGGAGAAGTGTGGGCGGGTCTGCGTCCCGTCAGTCCCGATGGATTGCCGTACATCGGAAGGTTCAAGTCGTATCCGAATTTGATAGCAGCAACGGGTCATGCGATGATTGGCATGTCGCTCGCGCCGATTACGGGGAAGTTGGTGAGCGAGATTGCGATGAATCAAAAATCGTCTATTGACTTATCACTATTGAATCCTGATAGATTTTCGTGAAATGTCATTCTGAACGGAGTCCCGACCGCTTTTGTCGGGACGGAGTGAAGAATCCATGCTTGTGATATTGCAACACGCGACATATGAGTCGAGGTTGCCGTTGATGACGCGAATCTGGATTCTTCGCCCGCCAGAAGCGGGCGGGACTCAGAATGACAAACGAAAGGATGTGAGCCTATGCGACAATATTACGTTTACATCATGACCAATAAACGGAACGGAACGTTATACACCGGCGTAACGAATAATCTCACGCGTCGCGTGTACGAACACAAACACAAACTTGTCGAGGGGTTCACAAGTAAGTACGGGCTTAACCGATTGGTGTACTATGAAATCTTCGATGACATTCGACTTGCGATTGGGCGAGAAAAGCAGATCAAAGGCTGGTTACGAGTTCGAAAGATAGCGCTGATTGAGGCGAAGAATCCTGAGTGGAATGACTTGGCAGACTACCTCTGATAACAAGTTTCTGGTTTCTTCGCCGGCGAAGCACCCTCCCGCGTGGATTCTTCACTACGCTTCGCTTCGTACAGAATGACAGACGAAAGGCTTTTTGATTTGTCTTTCTGAGCCGCTGAAGGGCGTGGCTCAAAATGAAATACTCAACGGACAAACAAAGGTAATCATGCTCATCCAACAAAAAGTTCAACAAGCAAAAGCAATCCTCAAAGAATTCGACACTGACTGCTGGATAACATTCGTCCGCGAAAGCGCGCTTAATGGCGACCCGACGCTTCCGTTTCTCGTCAATGGCGATTTGACTTGGCACTCTGCGATAATTGTCACACAATCTCACGCGTACGCGATCGTTGGGCAGTACGATAAGTTAGGCGTCGAGGATCTCAAGGCGTACGATGAGGTTGTCGGTTACGTTCAGGGCATCAAAGAGCATTTTCTTTCGCGCATCAAACAAATCAATCCGAAGAAGATTGCGGTCAACTATTCGACAGGTAGCGAAATCTGCGACGGCATTACCCACGGAATGTTTTTGACACTACGAGATTTCCTGTATGAAATAGACTATCAGGATAGAATCATCTCTGCCGAAAAAATTGTTTCGGCGTTGAGGCAACGGAAAACAGAAGGCGAGATTGCGAACATCAAAGAGGCGATTCGGATTACGGAAAATATTTTTGGTGAAGTCACGAAGTTCATCAAGCCTGGTAAAACCGAAAAGGAAATCGCGGCGTTCATGAGGCAGAAGGTAGAAGCCGCGGGAGTGAAATACGCGTGGGACCCGAATTCTTGTCCAGCGGTGTTCACAGGTCCTGAAACGGCTGGCGCGCACTATCAACCAACAGACAGAGTCGTCGAGCGCGGACACGTTCTCAATATGGATTTCGGTTTGAAGTGCAACGACTATTGCTCCGACTTGCAGCGGACATTTTACATTTTGAACGAAGGCGAAACAAAAGCGCCGTTTGAAGTGCAGCGCGGCTTCGACGTGATCGTTGATTCAATCGAGTTGTCGCGCAAAGCGATGAAGCCCGGTGTTGAAGGAATCGTGATTGACAAAGTCTGTCGCGACTACATCATGAAGTCCGGCTACCCGGAATTTCCACACGCGCTCGGACATCAAGTCGGAAGATTCGCGCATGACGGAACCGCGCTGCTCGGACCTGCATGGGAGAAGTACGCGCAGAAGCCGTTTCAAAAATTGGAGCCGGGAATGGTGTTTACGATAGAGCCGCGATTGACTGTTGAAGGTCGCGGCATTGCTACGGTGGAAGAAATGGTGATTGTTACCGATGACGGTGCGGAGTTTCTTTCAACCCCTCAGAAGGAGCTTACATTGATACGATAGCCGGAACTCCCCATTGCCCATCTTTCTTTTCATAGTTTTGCGAATCAATGAATGTTGCGGCTAATGTTGATATTGAAATTGTTTTCTTCAATATTCTATGGGTTTACCATTCCGCTTTTTGAGAACAACAGTCGTTAAGAAATGAAAACACTCACCTATATCGAGTCGTAGACATGAGTACAAAGTGTTCCTCGGCTTCGAATTTGTTGTTACTCTCAAGTAGTCCATTCCTTAGTAGGTCATCCCTTTGACGCAAGCTCGTTCGCGTTGCACAAGAATATGATTCCAAAAATCCTTACTCCTGCTGGGATGTTCGCATCGCAGAGAAGGAAAACAAACAACATCAACCAACAACAAGAAGGGCTTTCTATGAAACGAATGAAACCACTGCGGCATGTTCTCGGGGCAATGCTGATTGTCGCTCTGTTTGCTCCTCCAACGGCGCGTGCGCAATTGTATTGGAATCAGGCGGCATCATTTGCGGGGAATGCGTCGTCATACATTGACGTTCCGCATTCCGCGAGCTTAAGCATAACCGGAAGCTTTACGACCGAATGTTGGGTGAGGCCAACCAATGTTGCGATTCCACGAGAGCAGACCATTGCCATTAAGTACAACGGTGTTATCGTTAGCGGATACATTTTGAGTCTAGACTCAGGTCGCGTAAAGGTTTCTACTAATATCGCAACTCGGGTGACGGGAACGACAAAGATTCCCAACAACATCTGGACACACATTGCGGCAACATATAACTCAACGACGGGCGTGTTTACAGTTTACGTGAACGGCACAGCGAACGGCACCGCAACGGTTGCAGGCGCTGCACCAGTGCAGAACGCAGACAGTCTTAAGATTGGAAAAGGTTTCTTTGAGCCGTTCAGTGGGCAGATGGATGACGTTCGGATTTGGAACAGAGATCTCACGGCAGCGGAGATCGCCCGCAATCGCCGCTCAGCGCTTGCGACACGGGCAGGCGGTGTGTACGCGGGGCTTGTTCTTACCATGCCGTTTCAAACTCCGCTCGGTCCCATCGCTGCAGTCTTCAATGCAACAGACTATTCGGGAAACGGCAACAATGGGATTCTACGCGGCGCGACCGCATTAGATTTGGGCAGTCGGCCGTTCGTGTATGACACCTACAACGAAGCGCTGAAGGTTGGACCGTCTGGTTATCTTTCTGGTCCTAACACTTCAGCAATTAATACGCTCACAAGTTTTACATTGGAGTCATGGATATACCCCGAAGTTGCATCGGTTACTGGTAGCCACGCAATTCTTCAGAAAGGCGCACTAATTTTCGGGATCTCGGATGCACGGCTCTTCGTTCAATCGAACGCGGGTTTCCTCCCCTTTGGGAATACAAACGTGCCAGCAGGGTATTGGTCACATGTTGCTGCGACCTACAATTCAGTTTCCGATTCCCTTGTTTTTTATCTCAACGGAAATGTGGATGGGGTGGTTGTCATTCCGAACTTCGAGCCACCGGGCAATACCGACTCGTTGAGGATTGGTGCAGCCCCGGCGTTTGGGGGCATCCAGTTCGTTGGGTTGATTGACGAGGTCCGTATTGCGAAATATGTGAAGACACGCGCGCAGATTCTGAGCTACATGCATCGTTCGATTAATTCAACGAGTGTACCGGCTACAACCGGGAGCAACGTAGCGTACAATCTGGATGCTATGTCATTGGAGAATACAAATGATGGTGGTCCCGCATTGATCTTCAACGGCGATGCAATTTTCAGTAGCCCCTCACGGATATCGAACATAGTGGTGTCGCCGATGCTGAGCGCCAATGCACAGAGTTTTCCGGCGGGATATTATTGGAAAAGTTCGAACCGAAGAATTCCGGAAACCGGCACTGGCCCCGGTTTAATGCGCAACGATACGTTGGTCATCAATCAAAACGTCCTGATGAGCGACGTGAATTTCTTCCTCCTGACGAACCACACATTCGACACTGATATGGACATTACTCTTGTCGCGCCGAATGGAGATACTGTCGCAGTTGCCTTTGATGCGGGCTTTACGGATCAGGACGACAACATCATTACCATCTTCGACGACAACGCCGATTCATCGCTGGCAGCGCCGAATATCACCAACATCTATACCTCTCCAGCTCCCCGCATCAAACCGCAGAACCCGATGAACACTATTTTCTCGGGAGACAACGCGCAAGGGAGATGGATTTTGAGAATCAACGACGACGCAGGCGGCGACACGGGCAGAGTGTATGCATGGGGCATTCAGATAAATAATCAAGCCAGCGTTACGGGTGTTGAGGAAGTGTTGATTGCGGTTCCCAACGAG
>JANNUB010000028.1:0-8091 GCA_031394795.1 Ignavibacteriota bacterium
GGGCGGTTTTGCATATTACTATTTTATCGGCTGCGCGAGCGGAACGTGTCCCCTCACGTCCAATCCGTACATCAGCACTGCCTATGGCGCACTCATCGGCGGACTCGCCGGCTGGACGAGCAGCCCGAAGAAACAGAAAGAGGTTTCGTCATGACGACTGCAGTGTACGTTCTTGGCGGAGTCCTCTTCCTTTTCATCGGCATGCAGTTCTTCGTCATCTGGAAATCGAAGCGTAACAAAGGAAGGAAGGTCGAAGGACTGAACGGACAGATTGGAAAGTCTGTTGCAAACGGCGGAAGAGTGTTGGCGTACTTCTACAGTCCATCATGCTCGGCGTGCAGAACTCAAACGCCTGTCGTTGAGAAGTTGCAGAGCGAGTTCTCCAACGTGTTCAAGGTAAACGTCGCCGACGATTTGGATACAGCGCGTGCCTTTGGTGTAATGGCAACACCGACGACAGCAATTGTGAATGGCGGCGTGATCGCGGAGTTGTTCGTTGGCGCGAAGAGTGAGAAAGAGTTGCGCGCGTATCTTGCATGACTATTGCCACAACCTTTAGAGCATGTGTGAGAAGCTTGGAGAGCGATCACTCCTCCAAGGGAGCCCTTCGGACAGTGTCGCTCTTGCGGACGGAATGAGCGATTCGTCCAAAGGACTCCTTCGGAGGAGAATCGCTCTACAAGTTTGCTGTAATTTTCACACAAGCTCTTTAGGTCTTGGATCGAAGGTTTAGAAAAGGCAGGGGCTTTAGCCATTCATCGCAGGATGTTGTTTGGCTAAAGCCCCAATTGTTTCCTTCTATTCCGATCCACGAGCTGCCTGCCTGCCACATTGTGCTGAGAGGGCAGGCGGGAAACTCGTGGCAATGCTTATGAAACACTTTACTCCGCCATCTTGTACACGCGAATCTCGTCCTTCTCCATCATGTACAAAAACTTATTGCTCGGTGGGATGATGGGCGTCGCGTCGTAATCATCTTCTTCTTTCCAGTGCAGCTTGCCTGTTCTCTCATCTATCAGTTGGATGTCTTCCTTCACCATGAACACGATTTTTCCGTTGCTCAGGAATTGCGGCGGCAGCGTGACCTTCTTCCCCGCCCAATTCCACTCAGTCCGCCACCGAACCTTTCCGTCCATACCGACCGAAGCAACGCCGTCGGGACCGAACACGACAACATGATCGCCGCGTAACACGGGATAGAGAACGTGCGCCGCTGATGCCGCGTAGGATGTCTTTGTGGTCGTTGTGGTGTAGTTATATCCAATCGTGGTGCTTGTTGACGAAGAAGAGGATTGCGTTACGGCGTACACTTCCTCATGGTCAAGCTCGCCGACTTTCAAATCGTCGTCGAAGTTGAGCGACCAAAGTTTTTTACCGCCTGCGTCGCGACTGAGTTTTACGGCAAACAATTCTTCTTCGCTTGCGCCGATGAGAATTTTTGTTTTTGGATCAATACTTATCGAACCATTGCGCATGGCAAGTCCGGGGTCGGTTTTGAATTCGATTTTCCACAGCTGCTTTCCGTTTGCCGCATCAATCGCGTAAATGCGATACGGCTCCTTGTTCACCGCTTTCTTCGCGTCAATGTTGCCGCTCTTCGCATTCACAGACACGTCCCACGTTTGATAGCCAACCTTCAGGAAAATCGTGTTGTCAATTATTCCCCAATCGTTAGGCGAACCGAGATCGTCGTCGAGCTTCCAATTCACCTTTCCCGTTTTCAAATTCGCTGAGACAATATTTTCCGAGCCGACCACGAACACATTGTCCCCTTCCACCACGGGGTCGGGCGCAGATTTGAAATTCTTTTTGTTGAGAAGGAAATAGGAACGATACGCGACCTTGCCCGTCGCAAGGTTGATGCGCACCAGACCATCGCCCTCGCCTTTGCGCGTGAGTGGATTCGCCATATCGCCCGCGCCATGACCGCCGCGAATCAAAAACACGATGTCGCCGTCAACATCATACTCATCGAAATCAAATCCGTAATCAGCTTCTTCGATGAGATTACTTCCTGTCAAAGTTCTTGCAACGAAATTGAGGAAACCCACTCGCGGCGCCCAGTCGGTGAATGCGATTTTTTCTTTGTAAAGAATTTTGCCTGTTGCAGTCTCCAATTTATAGAGAATGAGGTACGTGCCGTCCTCTTTGCTCGCATTCTTTGCTTGAAATAACAAACGATGCTCTTCCCGCCATCCATCAGTTTATACTTCGTCATCAAGCCGATAATCTGATCGGGCTTCGATTCCCAGGCAATCGCTCCTGTCGTCAAGTTGACCATCGTCTGCGTTTCGTCAAACGACAGCAGAAGGTAATCCGTCCCGCCCGCGTCTTCAATTGTAATGTATCCTTCGATGTCGTCGATCTTCGTTTTCTTCGTCCACAGTTCCTTTCCGTTCTTGACGTCGAGGAAACCGATCATATCGTTATCGTACATCAGAAGCATTTTCGTGCCGTAATGCGTTATCGCCTCGACGTTGTCTTCCGTCGTCAGGTCGGCGTCCTTCTCCTTCGTCCACAAATCTTTTCCCGTTTTTGCATGCACCAAAAACAAACCATCGTTTGTCGAGAGAAGAATTCTATTGTCCGTGTCCCAATCGGTGGAAGAGAACGTATATTTGCCTTTGTCGTAACGACCTGATTCGGGCTTGAATTCGTGGCGCCAGAGTTCTTTCCCTGTCGCGACATCAATGAACAGCACGATCCCTTTGTATTGAATCATAACGCCGTCTTTTAACGCGTCGTAGCCAAGATAGTCGTCTTGATCAATGTCCTCATACTTTTGCTGCCAAAGAATTTTTCCTGTGTACACGTCGTAACAAACAATTTCTTCTTCCTCAGTGGAAATAAGATATTTTTTGTCTTCCCACAAAACGTGCATTCCCAGCTTCTCAAAATCTTCAACTTTGGATTTCCAAATTTCTTTTCCGCTTTCTCCATTGAAGAAATACAAGATGTCATCGGCGCGAACGAAGAAGTACTTGCCGTCTTCCAAAAAATAATGCGACGAGACGTCGTCTTTTGTCTCGATCGTGAACACCTTATGAGGATTTTTTCCAGCTATCGCACTGCTCTGAACACCAAGCGAGAACGCAACAAGCCATAAGGAAGCGAGACATCTGAATGTTTTGATCATAGGATTATCCACAAAAAGTTGTGTAAAAAAAAATCGGCCTCACCGCAGCGAGCAACCGTTACAAACCGATGGTCCGACGACTTGTACGCTTTGCCCGGCTGCAGCGAGACAGATTTGAGAAGTCAGTTATTGTAAATTGATTGTGTTAACCGCGACTGCCTCGGCAACTACCGCCGCTGCGTTTCCATTATACAGAGCAAAATTGTACGTCAACGCGTACACAAAGCCGTACCCCGCCGATAAAGCTCCCATCTCCGCCGCAGTAAACGAACCGGAGCCGCTTGCCGCGACCTCCTTGAACAGCGCATGCCCTGCAACATCGGTGATGAAGATTGCGTGCTTCGAGCCGGCTGTGGTCACAGTCCATGTGACATTCAGTGCCGCGTTGCGCGGCACATTCGCATTTGCTGCCGGCGCTGTGAGCGTAAGTTGACCCGGCACAGTAATGCTGCGCGTTGCCGAGCCGTCCAGCCTGTAGGTGCCCACATTGAATGTCACACTCTGCGATGATGTGCTCATGCCAATCAGTGCCGTCGGATTTGCCGGATCGGGATGGAGATATGTAACCGAACCGCTCGCCGTTGTCTTTCCGAGCGTGTAAACTGTTGATCCCACGGTAAGGGTTACTGTCCCTTGATCTGACCCCGCCGGGTTGCCAAACTTTGCAGCGGCGGCATTCGCATCGGTCACGACTACGCCAATCGGGGTGCTGATTGCAACTGACGTACGCACGACGGCGCAGACATTGGTCGGCGTAAAGCCATTGTACGATGGTGGATTTGGCGATGATGGTGTCGCGGGCGGCTGCGTCGGTGGTGGAGTCGTGACGGCTTCGTCCTTCTTGCATCCGGTCAAAGCAAGAACAGCGACAAGTACAGCGATAGATTTGAATTGCTTCATGGTGTGCGTCCCCCTATGATGTGGTAAGCCATCCTCCTCACGAACGAAAGCGGACCATTCGTGGGAGGTTTTCTTTTTGCGGAAGCAATTTCCGAAGAGAGGACAAAACGTTCAATACCCCATTGGGGGTATTTTGCAGCGCGTGCGCGTGCTCAAAATCGAAGAGGGGAAACCGTTCCGAGCGGTGAGAAAAAACTCATCTCTCGAAAACGAAAGATGAGTTTGTAGAGAAGGAACGAAATGCTCTGGCTTCCCTTAGTTGTTGAATGATGGAAATTCTTTCCGAAGATACTCTTGAACTGCGGGAATGTCGGAGGCGCTTGTCAAATCAATCACGTGCTCGGCAAGCGTGATCGCACACACTGACTGCGGATGTTCCGCAATCATCTTCTGCACTGCCACCGGCAATTCTTTTTCCTGCCGAACGGGATGAAGCGGAACTGCCTGCAGATATGGAAGAATCAGATCGTAACTCAAGCGCCAGATGTTCATGCTCACGCCCACTCGTCCATGCGTGTCGCTCACCTGTTTCAATTCTTCGAACGTTGGCTTTTCGATGATGTCGTGCAAAAAACCATCATTGTCTTTTTTGATGACTGCAAACTGTCCAATACGCTCTTCGCTGAATTGCAACGTCGAGCGGTCGTAGTCAATCATGGCATTGTCGTACTCGTTTTCGAGAAGCAATCGCAATGCTGTCTGCGAGTAGAGATTGTCGCTGTTGCAGACGGTGAAGCGTTTCCCTTTCCATGACGGGGTCGCGTGTAATGCCTGCATCAAGGCATCGGCTGTGCCAAGCGGATTGGTTCGACGTGCCGGCACTTCTTGCACGACGTATGCTATTGTGAGATGAGAAAATTGAGAAGCGCCGCCGCGCGACTCATAGTAGTCGCGAATCGAATTGTCCTTCTGCGCGACGACGATGACAACGTTTTCGTAGCCAGATTGTTGAACGTTGAACAACAGATAATCGAGAAACGGGCGCGAGCCTTCTCCGACGCCGAGCATCGCTTTGGATTTGTGTCGAGTTTCTATCGCAAGATGTGAATCGGGTTCAACCGAATTTTTCATCCGCGATGAAGCGCCGCCCGCGAGTATGACGATGTTACGATCCATCATCCATCAATCCATTCATCCATCAATCCACTGATCCACCCGTGTTCCTTCATCCACCATAACGATGTATGCTTTACCTCCTGCGCGTTCGATCGCTTCCGCGACTCGCTCCGCATTTGCCGGCGCGTACGCGAACATACAGCCGCCTCCACCCGAGCCGTTGATTTTTCCGCCGAGGGCGCCGGCGTTCAGCGCCTCGTCCATCATGCGGTCAATCTTCGGCGTTGATATTTTCAGAATGTCGCGCAGGATTCCTTGGTGCTGCGTCAGCAGTGCGCCTATGCGCTTATGATCGAGCGGAGTTTGTTTCAGAATCATTCGCGCTTCGTCGGTGATTTCGTGATTGCGAATCGTTCCGGCGAGTAATTCACATTCTTCAACGGACAATTGATTTCTGAATTCTTGGATGCTTGATCCTGTAGCGACGTGAAGTGAAACGCCGTTGAGCGAATCGACAATTCGCTCCACGGTTCCTTTTACGCGGGCGAGAATTGCTTGTGTATCCTTTGGCTCGCATGAATCGCCGAGAACGAATGAACCAAGGCGGCAATTGAGCGGCTCGACGCTTACTTCGGGAGCAAAATCAATCGCAATCACTCCGCCGAATGCCGTTGAGTATTGGTCCATCATACCGCCCGCTTCGTCGAACTCCAGCACTTCGGCTTCATGCGCGTAGCAAGCGATTTGTTTTTGAGACAGGGTCGTCGCTTGGTCGCTCATCTGCGCGAGAAAATTCACCCAACCGACGACCAGCGCCGACGAACTCGACGTGCCTGCCTGGATCGGAATGCTGCTTTGCACAACACAATCAAATCCACTCGAAAAGGAAAAGCCTGAGCGACGGAGGACATTGACCGTACTCTTGAAGTACTCTCTCTCTTTTGTGTACGTGAGATTTGTATTGAGCACAAATGATTCACGCGAATCAATATCGGGCAGTGCAATATTCACCGTCGAATCCATTCGCCTTCTTCCCTTGATGACGATGCGAAGAGAAATTGCAGCGGGGATGACAGGTAGGAGCAAATAATCTTGATGCTCGCCGAAGAGGCAAATTCTTCCGGGAGTCGAAATGCTCAATTCGTCGCGACTACTCATCGCTGCGATTGATGATTTTCCTCAAGACGTTTCAGCATGCCTTTGATATCCTTCGCGCCTTTGAACGCAACGTACACAGTAATGGTGGAATACCAAATCAGGCATGCTGCTGTGAGCAGCAACCAGAACCAATGGTTTGTCATGTCTTCGTTCCGAGGGTAATCGTTCTGTTTTTCGCGCGTTGCTACTACAAAATCGCGAGTTGCTTCTTAGGACCGTTGAAATTAAGATTCAGTTGGTTGAGAACGTCAAGATCGAGCAAGGCAGAGCCGCCCGATACTTAAAAATTATTAGCTTTTGTAGGGACGTGGGCTTGCCCCGTCCCAACCTTGAACTGCACAGAAACCGAAGCAGGTACAATGCGCAGATTGGACACGGCAAGCCGATGTCCCTACAGAGTTTTCGTTTTGATTGATTTGCGTAACATCAATCAGTTAAAAGACATCATCGGGATTTCGGTCGGGGCTCAATCAAAGAAAGCGAAGGAATCCGGACAACGCGAGGATGCTCAGTCACTTGAGTAAAAAACGCAGGCGCGTTGCCGATTGCTGCGCGAACGCGCTTCAAGAGAGTACTGCGATCCTTGTCAACATCTGTTATCTTCTCGTTGGAAATCGCAATGTACTTGTTACGATATTTCCTGAGAAGTTCAGCCTTATGCGCGTAGTAATACTCTCGATTCTTCTCAAAGATGCGAGTGACCGGCCTTCGGTCAAAACCAAATTTGATTGGCGGAGCATGTTTCATAGCTTCAGTATCTCCTTCTCCATGAATCTAACGAACGCACTTTCGAGAAGCAACCATTCCAGTCAACCTGAATTCCGATTTGGCACCATCCCGACAAGGTCGGGACAAAGCCGTCAAGTTTATTTGAGAAAGTTGAGATGAGAAATTTATCTTGTCGGTGAAAACAACTTGATTTTTCAGGGGATCATTCTCTTCCAGTCTTTCTTTTCCCTTTGCGTCTTGGCGGCTTTGCGTGAGACTTCTATATCGAATTTCAGGTCAAGCTTTCCCCGGTTTTAATAGTGACCCAACAACCATCGCGACTCCCGCAAGCAGATACGTTGCAATGCCGGAATAGTATGGACCGATTACCTCCGCGATGTGTTTCGTTGATTCCACTTGTTGCATGATAAGAAACGAAACGGGAATCACTGCGCCAAACATTATTGCCGCGCCGGCGCCCCAACTGTTTGCCCGCTTCCAATAACAACATGCAATCAGCAACACGCTCATGCTCGAAAGATAAATCGTTCCGGTCACGCCGAGATACGTCCACAAATCTCCCTTGAGCGGATACCACAAACCGTACAGCAGCAGAAACACGCCGATGATCGCGACGATGCTTCGATTCCAGAACAAGCCGCGCTTTTCCGACCACTTCCCTTTTCGAAACGGCGCGAGAATATCATTGTAGATGACGCTCCCCCACGTGAGCATGTATGATGAATCGGTTGACATGTCGGCGGCAAGCATGGCAGCGACGAGAATGCCCATCAATCCCATCGGGACGATTGTGCTGAGAAGTTTTGGCATCGCGTGAAGTGTGTTCGTGCCGACGACTTCGGGCGCGAGCGTTGCAAGAGCGGCAATGCCCCAAATGCCGGGAATCAAAAACCTCGCAACAAAAAAGAAGCTCGTGCCTTTATAGACTTTCAATCCTGTTTGCGTATCCTTCGCGGCGAGCACGCGTGCGATCGTTGTTTGCCACGTGAGCACGGCGGCGAGATTCAGAAACGCGTTGAACAGAACATATTGCCATCCCATTTTTGGATGGATGAATGGATTGAAACCCCCTTCTCCGTAATGCTGCGACACTGTTGCCGCCAGTGTTTCCC
>JANNUB010000040.1:0-3294 GCA_031394795.1 Ignavibacteriota bacterium
TGAAAAAAAGGAGGACACGAAGAAGGGCGTGAAACCAAAAATGCAGTCCATCTTGAAGGAATGGTGCTCGTATAAATTCGGCGCTGTCGACAGCTTGACATGTGTGCCGATGGAGTACGTCGAGTACCACCCAAGCGGGCGGACGATCAAATTCCTCAAGTACGATGATGGGAATCTCGAGTGGATAGCACACTACAAGTATGACGCTGCAGCGAACAAGACCGAAGAGCTTGTTCTTGGCAGCGACAGCGTTCTCTCATCACGAACAACGTACAAGTATGACGCGAAGGGAAGTCTTCTTGAAGAAGCGAAGCTCGACGCTGAGGGGCGCGTGAAACAGAAAACCGTCCTTCGCTACGACAACGGCCGGAAGGTAGAAGAAATAGTGTATGATTCCGATGGACAGGTGGAAAAGAAGAACACCTACGCCTACGATGCAATCGGGAATAAACTTGAAGCAACTCACTTCCGTAGCGACGGCGCGATCGAAACAAAAGAGAAATTCATCTATGATACAAAAAGGAATCTGACCGAGGCGGTCGCATACGAGAGCGATGGGAATGTCCACTCGAAATCCACTTACAAGTACGACGGCAGTAACAACCTGACCGAGGACGCAACGTATGAGAGCGACGGAAGTATCGCTCTTCGTATCGAGTATCGCCACGATGGCTCAGGAAACAAAATCGAGCTGGCGAGATTCAAGTCGGAGGGGAAACTCGACACACGGGAAAAATACAAGTACGCGGGGAAGACCCTCATCGAAGCCGCCGTCTATAATGCCGATGACGAATTCATGAACAAGACAACCTACGGCTACGACCAACATGGCACGCTTGATCGTGAAGCCGAACACGACAAGCTGAACGAGCCGCAGCGGATGATTCGGTATGTCATCAAGTACTTTCCATAAGAGCATAGAGCGTAGAGCTTAGGGCATAGAACTCTCCGCTCTCCGCTCTATGCCCTACGCGCTTCTACCGCTTCTGCATCGTCGCGGAAAATCTCATCGGCTTGCCGTCGCGCAGAACTTCGATCTCGACAACATCTCCGACTTTCAGCCCGCCAAGAATTCCCATGTAATCATAGATGTTCACAACTTTCTTTTCGGCAAATTTCGTAATCACATCGCCTGCAAGTAACCCCGCTTTCTCCGCCGGCCCACCGTCACGCGTCCCGTCAATTTTCATTCCTTCAACTGTTGCACTGTAATCAGGAACGACGCCGAGCGTTACCGAGAAGCCGCGTCCATCGCCGGCGCCCGTTGCCGTTGACGCCGTCGGACCAGCTTTCGCAAACTGCGGACGATCGGTTTTGCTTTGAACGTCTTTGGCAATCGCGTAGACATACTTCGCGATGCGCTGTTCTCCATCGTAGTTCAGCTTCTCCCAATCATCCGACGGTTTGTGATAGTCGGTGTGCGTTCCGGTGAAGAAGAAAAGCACGGGGATGTCTTCGCCGTAGAACTGCGAGTGGTCGCTCGGACCGAATCCTTCCGGCGACGTTTTGATGTTGAGCGTGTCCGCGCCGCTGTTCCACTTCTTCACGACATCAGTCCATATCGGCGATGTGCCGACGCCCGAAACGGTGAGCGTGTTGTCCTTCAGCCGTCCCACCATGTCCATATTCAGCATCGCGACAGTCTTGGTAAGGGGGAAGGAGGGATTGTTGACGTAGTACTGCGAGCCTACGGTTCCAATCTCTTCAGCGGAAAAGCCGATGAACAGAATGGAACGGGCAAGAGACGTTCGGTCGGCGGAAAATTTCTGCGCAAGCTCAATCAGCGCCGACGTTCCGGACGCGTTATCATCCGCGCCGTTGTGGATTTCGTGCGCGTCGGGTTTCATTGAGCCGGAGCCTTCGCCGCCGAAGCCGAGATGATCGAAATGCGCTCCAACGACGACGACTTCCTCCTTGCGCGCAGCGTCGTTCCCTTCAAGATACCCAACGACATTCGCAGTTCGCCCCATCACTTTTACGACTTCAGTTTGCAGCGTGATATTCACGGGAAGCTCGAAGTTGACCGGCTCCTTCTTCTCTTTGATGTAGTCTTGAATCCACTTCAAGTCTTTCTTCCGCAAGCTCATCCATGATTGGAGAATGGAACGCTGCATAGTGACGCAAGGAATTCCCGATGTTGCAAACGATTGGTCGTATCTGAGCTTCAAGAGATCATCTTCCGTTCCATCAACGAGTATCATCGCAAGCGCGCCTTTGTCGCGGGCGATGCGAGCTTTTTCGCGATACGCGGCGTGCTTGTAGAAAGCGCTGTGCATGTCCGCGCCGTCGGGACCATAGCGCAGCACCACAACAACCTTTCCTTTCACGTCAATGTCTTTGTAGTCGTCGTAATTTTTCTCCGGCGCAGTGATTCCGTAGCCAGCGAACACAAGCGAGCCGGAAACTTTCGCGTTAGAAGAAAACCCCAGCGGACGAAAGTCTTGATCTGCTTTGAGAGAAAGTGGCTTTCCTTTTTTTGGAGAGACGACGAAGGAGTTTGCCGCGCCGAGCTTCACCGCCGAGACGAAATCGAAATTTTGAAAGTATGTCGCGGAGTCCCCGGCTGGCTCCAATCCGTACAGCTTGAATTGATCGGCGAGATACTGCGCCGCTTTGCGATTACCTTCCGTGCCTGAGCTGCGTCCTTCGAGTTCGTCCGAGGCAAGATATTTTACGTGCGATTTGAGTTCGTCAACGGTAATTTCCGGTGACGAGACTTGCCCGTACATCAATCCAACAATCCAACAATCCAGTACGAGTATTGCGATGAGGTTTCGCTTCATCATATTAGTCATTCCAATCTGCTATGAAAAGATTTGTTTCGGCGTCAACTTTTCCATTTCGGTTTGATGCAAACACCAACTTCTTCCCGTCACGCGTGAACATCGGGAAGCTATCGAAGGTCTCATTGTATGTAACTTGTTCGAGTCCGGTTCCATCATCCTTAATGAGGAAGAGGTCAAAGTTTCGACCACGGGGGTTCTTCATGTTGGATGCAAAGATAATGCGTTTATTGTCAGGCAAAAAGAAGGGAGCAAAATTAGCCCCGCCGTTATTGGTGATTTGCTTTTTGCCCGAACCGTCCGCATTCATGACCATGATTTCCATTCGAGTTGGACGAACCAAGTCCTGAGCGAGAGCTTCCTTATACTTCCGAACATCGGCTGTGTCAGAGTAATGCCACGAGCGATAGACGATTCGATTTCCATCCCATGAATAAAACGCGCCGCCGTCGTAGCCGAGCTCGTTCGTCAGTTGCTCGATGTCCGAGCCATCCTCCGTAAGGAGTCCTTC
>JANNUB010000053.1:0-2947 GCA_031394795.1 Ignavibacteriota bacterium
GCTTGTCCGAAATTGCAAACCACTATTGCAAACCGAAATTGCAAAGAGAATTTGCTTGCTTTCTTGATGCGCGCCGTCCATATTGAGGATGAACTCATTAATCAAAAACACCTTACGGAGTACTCATGCAAAGCAGAAAGCATTTGGCATTTTTGTTCGTGCTTGCACTTGCCCTCAGTTTCTTTCTGGGGGTTGGGTCAGATGTCTCGCGGGCAGGTTTGCCCTGTAACGGGGCAATAAGGCCGGACTGGATATCTTGTTACTCTAAATTCAACCAGTTATGTTGCGACAATACACAATAACCCGCAAGCGTGGCTGCTCATTGCTGAGCGGCCACGTGTTCTGTTACGAACATCTGAAAAAGGATTAGAGTGTCAGGCCGCACCGGACTGAGATATCCGATTGCTCTGTTGTGCCTTTTCTCGTGCTCTGATCAGAAACCCAAGGAGCCGCCCTATCGTTCGCGTAACCTGAATAGTTATAGGCTTTTGCCCGTTGACACGATGATTTTTCAACAGCCATCGGACAAATTCATCGGCCAAATATGGGGCGCTAAGGTATGGCAAGACAGAATCTTGATCAGTGACGTGATCGGACGATGCGTTTGGGTTTTTGACCAAGCCTTGAGCCCAATCAAGGTCATCGGCCGAAAAGGTAGCGGACCGGAAGAATTTAAGAGCGCACCTATCATCGTTACAGACAGCCAGTATCTATGGCTTTTCGATATTGCTCTGAAGAGAGTGAGCCGGTATGACGAAGAACTAAATTATCAATGTCAGTTCTTTCTCCCCAAAGAACGGTCATTTGACCCTAAGGGCATCAAGGTTGAGAGCGGTTTCGTCTTTTCGGGCGGATATGATCGCGCTTTAAACAACGATGATGATCTACGAGCTTGCCCTCCATTAGTTTTACTCGACTCAACTCTCCGTTTTCAAGGGCTGTTTGGGGAATGGGATGATATCTATTTTGACAAGGAAATGGATGCATACGCTAGAAATCAAGCCGACGCAGAGTTGTGTTCGGATTCTCATGGCGGCTTTTTTCTTCACCAGCAAGCGTCACCGTGGATTTTGCAGTACGACGCCCGGAATAGATTGCAGCGGAAATTCGGTGGTCGCCCACTATTTTGGCGAGCTCCTCCCAAAGTGACATTCCGAAGTACACAGGTTTCACTAGAAGCGCTCTCTTCGTTCATCGGATCCTCTACGACATTTTGGGGAATTCACTACGACGAAGTGAATGATCGCCTGATTCTCAACTATGCCAATCTTGAAAAGGATTATTTCATGCAGCGGACATTAACTGCCGGCCGCCATTACGTGCAAGTGTTTAATGCGGAACACGATTGCATTTTTGACGGAGAAATTCCCGGCAGACTCGCGTTCGTTCATCAAGGAAAGATCTATGTGCTCACAGATGAGCGACCGGAGTTTATCAAATTCTCGGTGTTTCGACTGGCGCCGAAGTGAATCGAATGTGGCTTAATCCCAGAACTCGCGGGAGAGTGTTTCTCATCCCACTTTCTATGTTGTTCGGCGGATTTATCCTTCTTGCTGGTTCTTTCCTGTTAAGGAGAGGATTTTTTCCCGCGGCGCACGTAGAAAATCCGGGGAAGAAGGAGGCCTTAGTTCAGAATTCATTAGTTGCCGGGCGCTACGTCTGGGAAGCCATGAGTTTGTCGAGAAGTCAATTTGAAAAACAGCTTTCGCCTATCGCTCGTTCGCAAAACAACTTCGTAATTCTCTTGAAATCTATCAATTGCATGAGTTGTTACAATTTTCACATCGAACAAGTGCAAATGCTCTCTGCCGCATTCAACATCCCCATCATCGTGTTGGGCAACAGTCAATACTGCAAGTACGTCAAGGCTGATTTGCCCTCGGCGTTGATAGTACCAATTCGAAAATGGAACGGAAGTGATTTTGTAATTCTCTTGGCGGATGATCAAGCAAAGATACTCAACGTTGATTTCCCCGATCCGGAGCGCTACCATGAGAGCAAGATTTTTTATTCGAGAATCGAGAGTCTTCTTTCCTCGATTCATCACACGCCAAAGTGAATAGAGATTTGTTTGGGTCCCTTCTTTTTCTATCTTTCAGCGACACTTCCTCCAGTTACGGGCTCTGATTTTCTCATCTCGTTTGAACTGCATGCTGCAAAAGCTCATATCGCGCCCGGTCGCAGGAATTTCACCGCAAAGAAGGTATCACATTTGGACGTTTCATAGCCGACGTTCGATTTGAGCATATGAAAAAACTCCTGCTCACGACAGAATTGAATTGTTTTGAAATCGCGACGAAACTCTACTTGAGAGACGATGTGCTTGCTCGATGGTTTAAGCAACGCGGAGGTTGCACAATGGAAGAGTTCCGGCGCAAACACGGAAAAGGAAAAGCAGCGGGGGGGGCAAAACCTAAACGAAAATAATCTGCTTGTCCGAAATTGCAAACCACTATTGCAAACCGAAATTGCAAAGAGAATTTTGTTGCATATGGGAAGTAGAATTTCAACCTTCTGGTGAGCCAAACTGAGCAATCCCGGGTTCTCAGGGTTGGACTAAACTATTTTTCATGTCATTATTTAATCGGAGGTTGCCATGTTACGGAAAGCGTGGTTGTACATTGTCGCCGCTCTCTTTGTTATGGAGGCTGCACTGTTCGTTATTGATGCCCAAGCCGCGACTGTCCGCGTGAATTGTGAATGTGGCGGGAGCGTTTCATGCAGTGGCTATACCTGTAACTCGACCCCAAGTTCATGTGAATGTCGCAACGAGAGGGGGAGGGTGACGAACTACGGAGTGTGCGATCAATGCTAGACATCGGCTATGCCATATCGAGAGCGGGGTACAACCCGCTCTCGATTTTTGGTGATTGTGGGTTCTCACCGCTGGTAGCGTGCTACTTTGTTCTCACGATTGCTACCGCTGCCACTTCACTTTGTCAAGCGA
>JANNUB010000144.1:0-2483 GCA_031394795.1 Ignavibacteriota bacterium
CAATCATCCGCCTGACCATCAAGGCAAATCCTACATCTCAACACTAGTCTCCAGAAGTCTATCATCTGAGCGCCGAAATACGCGTCCGACGCCCGCTACAGCAGCCTCTCCTTGAGCGCCTTCGCAACCGCTTCGCTGCGGGAGTGGACTTGCATTTTCGTGTAAATGTTTTTCAAGTGCGTGTCAATCGTGTAGTAAGCGAGAAACAGCTTGTCGGCGATTTGCTGTTTCTTGAGACCATCCACACAGTAGCGAAGAATCTCTTTTTCCCGACCGGTCAAACCATAATCGGATTCCGGCGGGCCGAACTTCGTGAACATCGTCAGCACTTTGCGGGCGATCTGGGCGTTCATGGGCGCGCCGCCGCCGACTACTTCTTTCACCGCAACGATGATCTCATCCGGAGTCGAGTCTTTCAGCATGTAACCGTTCGCCCCAGCGCAGAGAGCATCGAAAACTTCCTGGTCGCCTTCTTTGACCGTGAGAATGATAATATCTGTTGCCGGAGAGATGGCTTTGATACGCTTCACTCCTTCGATGCCGCTCATCCCCGGCAAACCGATATCCATCAGCACAACTTCCGGTACTACGTCCGTCTTGAGCACAGCAAGCGCTTCCTCAACGGAAGAGAACATGCCCTTACAATCGAACTGAGGCGTTTCTCCGATGAGCGAGCAAAGGGTTGAGCGATAGAATTCATCGTCTTCCACAACCCAGATGTCTATGGTAGATACGTCGTTGGGAGATACGTCGTTCGATTTCTTATTCGGCGTGGTCACAGGCTTTCTCCATCGTTCAAGAGCATCCCACCGCGCCCGGCACATGTCCGGGCGCTGGCGAGTGGAACATTACAGTCTATATCTGGACTGCTGCAAACACACAAGTGCCATTTGCATTGTATGTTTCAATCCATATGATTGGGGGACCTTTGGCGTCCGGTTCCGGATCGCAGACGTCTCCCGTACCGTCACTGTCTCTGTCTTCCTGCCCCGGATTGAAACTATTCGGACAATTGTCCACTTCATTCGATACTCCATCACCATCCATATCGGATGAACACCCCGAAGAAGATGCCGCAGCAGCCTGGAATTGTGCAGCCTCCTTCGAGCGGGATCCTGAGATCGGGCTGGAGCTGGAAACTGACCATTGAATCTTTGGCCACGGGTTGGATCGTGGAGTAATTGTCAGTTGGTTGTTGAAAACCTTTACCTCGACGGGGATTGTGCGGAATCCTTTTCGCCATCCGCCACGCACAAGTGCCGGGGAATCCTTTCTTTCCGCCATGGAGAGCGTATCAGGAAAATAAACCACATACGTCGTGTCTCTCAGGATGACGCCTTGCGGCAGCGGAAGTGAGGTCAGTGGTGTTTTGGTGAGTTCTCTTCCTCCGTTGCAACCGGAGAGAACCAAGAGTGCATAAATCACTACGAGGTGTAGCAGGCGTCTTGCCATTGATGATTCTCCTATAGTTTGTGGGATGATGTTTGGTCTTACCAAGATACGTTGAGTATCGGGTAATTGCTCTACCGCGTTCGCGGTATATTTGCAAGAAGTTCTGTGGTGGTCCCTTCACCGGGTGTGCTTTGAACACGAATGGTGCCGTTCATCTTCTCAGCTCGAAAGCCTAAATTGTTCAATCCATTTCCACGTTTTACCAGCGTTTCATCGAATCCTTTCCCATTATCTTCAACTCTGAGGGAAAAGGCGTTATCAATTTTCCGTACCGCAATGGAGACTTTTGTCGCGTGCGAATGTTTCGTGATGTTGTTCAGAATCTCTTTGTAAATAAGGATCAGGTTCCTTCGAAACTCCATGTCCAATGTGTCTGAAAAGATCCCGTCGTCCGCTTGGAATGTGTATTCCATGTTCACCAAAAGTTTTGACGCAGCGTCTTTCATGCGCAGAAGCATGTCGTCCATCGTCTCATGCTCCGGGTTGATGAGCCAGACAATATCACGAAGTGCATCGGCAGTGTTGCGCGTGGCGACCACGGCGTCGGAAAGGCGTTTCATTTCTGTCGAGCCCTTGGGAAGTTTTCGACTGACCATTTCCGTCATCAACGCGATGGCGCTTAGACTACTGCCAACATCGTCGTGCAAATCGCTGGCTATACGTAAGCGCAAACGCTCAATCCTGAGAAGTTCGGAAACGCGGTAGCGATACATGCTATACAACAGAGCGGAACCAAACCCAAGCGCCGCAAGATAGAACCACCATCGCTCCCAGAAGGGCGGCGTAATGGTAGTCCTCAGTGTGGCGATATTCTTGCTCCACACACCCGCGCTATTGGTTCCCTGTACCATGAACGTATATTCGCCGGGTGCAAGACCCGGATAGCGCGCAGTGTTGATGTTTTCCACGAACACCCAATCAGCGTCCAGTCCAACCATCATGTACTTGTATTTGTTTTGCGCAGGGTACTCATAATCGAGCGACGCGAACGTAAATGTGAGAAAGTTCTGTTTGTACGAAAGCGAAATTGA
>JANNUB010000145.1:0-8085 GCA_031394795.1 Ignavibacteriota bacterium
CCCGTGAACTACGCGCTGTTCCTCGGCACGAACACCGCCGAACAGAAGCCCGCCAGCGTTTCACTTGGCTTGAGCTTCCTCTTCGACGAGAAACGTAAATCCGGACAGCGCGTACAGTTGAGCGCGACGCTGCGCCCGTCGGCGTGGGTGGAACTGACGCCGACGTTCGCGTTTGAGAGAACGATAAATGAGGAAACGGGTGTGTTTGATTTTGGGAATGGAGTAATTGCCGCGGACACGCTAGGGCAAAGCCTCATTGGTGAGCGCGATATAGAGAATATCGAGCTCGCGCTGCGTGGCATCGTGACGTTTACGCGCACGCTGTCACTGCAGTTCTACACGCAGGTATTTCAACCGCGCGGACGCTACGACAACTTACGCTCTCTTGTCGGCGAACGGCTCGTCCCCTACGCACCGCAGAACTTCGACTTCAATCAAACGAACTTCCTTGCCAACGTGCTGCTGCGTTGGGAGTTCCTCCCCGGCAGCGCCGCCTATCTTGTCTGGACACAATCACGCGACGATTTCATTAACAATTATGATGTTGATTTTGGTCCACGCTTCCGCGAGACGTTCAAGCTGCCACACAACGACGCGGTGTTGTTGAAAATCAGCTATTGGATTCCACTGTAGCAGACGAACGTCCAAACCTTGCGCGCACCACAGGAAGCTTCAGCAGTCCAATGATGATGCAACCGAGGGCAACAACCCACGCCGCATTGGAGAGCGTGTAGCCAAGCTCATACAACTTCGGCTCAAACTTGAACACCACTTCATGCGAGCCGGCAGGAACGACAAGTGAACGCAAGATGTAATTCGTCCTGAAAATTTCTGTTGGCGTTCCATCAATGTACGCGTTCCATCCTGCCGGATAGTAAATCTCACTCAACACGAGCAAGCCTGTTGCGGACGTTTTCGTTTGCAGTTTGATCTCTCGCGATTTGAACTCTGCAATTGAGACTCTCCACGTGGCGTCAGGCACGCCGATATTCTCCGCGAGCGGTTGTTCCAAAATTGCCATCGTCGCCGGATTGAATTCCGCGGAGTTTATTATCTGCAATGCGTCTTCCGATTTTTGCGCAACGGACGTTTTGCCGACGAACCACGCACGCGGAAGCGCATCGGGATTCTCGTAGGTAAATAATTTTCTGGCATCGTCACTATTGACAAGAGTGAACTTATCCTGCGGCAGCCGTCCGTTTGCGACGATGTATTTTGCATTCAGCATGTTGCACACGTTCATGTTGAGCGGAAAATTCGGATCAGTTCCCTGATAGAAACACGAATCAACAACGGTTTGGTAGATCTTGAGCTTTGCCGGGCTGTAGCCGCCAATTACCTGCAAGCCGTGATAGCCGAAGATACCGTTATTGTACAGTTCGCCGATCGGGAATATTCGGAACAAACCGTTTTGTTGCTTGAAAAAATTGACTGTCGCATCTGCCTGCAAGCCTTGTTCGATGTTTTGTTGCGGCTGCGGATTGATGAATTTCGTATCAACAATGAGTAGATCAATCAGCAGGATTCCCATGAGCGCCGCGCCGAGCATTCCCGCTTTGATGTTCTTGTTCAGATACAACACAATTGCGCCAATTGCCGCTGCTGCAAGGAAGAAGAATTTGACGTAGTCTTTCGCCAATATCTCCCACCGGATTTTTTTGAACTCGGCAACGAGTTGTGCAGTCTGAGCACCGTAATTTTCCTCCCCGGTCGTGAAGGTAAATCCAAACATCTCGACGAGCGAAGATTTCATGAGAAAGCCAAGCACAAGCAGAGCACCAAGAACGCCAAGCGTGGAGAACAATCCTCTCTTCAATTTCTCCGTGTTGAATTCTTTGCTCATTTCGCTCACAAGGAGCTGCAAGCCAAATGCGCCGAGAACGGCAAAAGCAAACGCAAGCACATGCATGATCATTGCCGGCGCGCGGAATTTGTTGAAGAACGGCAGTGTGTGAAAAAGAAGCTCGTAGAAGATTCCGAAGTGCTTGCCGAACGACATCAGCACAACAATGCATGCAAGTATTGCAAAGAAGATCGTCTTTGCGTTTCGTTTGTACACAAGCGCTATGATCCCAAGCAAAAGCGGTACGACGCCGAAGTACACCGTCGAAGTATTGAATGGCATCGTTCCCCAATAGAGCGGCAGCGCCGCCTCTTGCCCCTGCCACGGATAGACATATTGACTGGAGAATCCGAAAAACGATGGAACGAGCAGCGTAAGTAATTCTTGTGGATGAAACGACCAGTTTGTCGCGTAGTCCCACGTCAATCCCCCCTTCGATCCAGCCGTGCCGCCGCCGCGAATCGAAAACTGCGCGTACTCGTACACCGAGAGATAGATGTACGAGGCAATGCAAAGTCCGATAACCATCGCGCCGGCAAAGAGCGCGACTTTCTTTGGAATCAACGTCTTGTTCACCTTCCAATCTCTGACGACATGATAGAGCAAATACAATCCGAGCACGATAAAGACGTAATAGACAATTTGCATGTGGTTCGTAAGCAGCAGCGTGCCGATCACCGTAGCGAGCAATCCGAAGCTCAACACATCTCTTCGCTCAAACAAAAGATGCGTGACGAGAAACGCGAGAGGAAGATAACTCAGCGCCATCAGTTTCGAGCCATGTCCCTCCGCGGCAAGACCGATGGCGTAAGGCGAGAGCATGAACGTGAGAGCGCCTAACAACGCCGGCAATTGCGACAGCTTCCACGTGCGAAGCAGCATGAATGTGAACACGCCGCAGAAGAGATAGTACACCGCAAACCAACTCCACTTCCTGCCCAGATAAAAGAAGTCGAGAACGCCGACGACTGCGCGCTGCACATAGCTTACCTCGCGAGGAAGATAATGCACATTGCCGAACGTCGGCATGCCGCTGAAAAAGTTCGGGAACCATAAGGGATCAACGCCTTCGTTCGCCCGGATGTCGTTGCCGACTTTCGCCCATGTCGCGGCATTCGCCGTATCCCCTCCACTGGAGAAAGCACCGTCGTTAAACACGATGCCTCGAAAGAGAATCAACGTGATCAGGTAAAGGAAGCCGACGCAGAGCAGGTCTTTCTTGAAAGGAGAAAGAGATGAAAAGGTCGAAACATCTTTTGATACTTTAGATATGGGTGGAGTTCGCTTATGTTTTGCCATGAATACTCCGGATTGTTTTCAAGATACAAGCACAAGGCAACACGCCTGCGTGCCGAAACGCTGCACTTCGGCGTGCAGGCACGAAGATGTACAAGGGATTCTTTTCTATACTTCGATTGCAGAGAGAAGTTTGTAGGAAAAATGTTCGCGGTCAAACTCCTTAAACCGTTCTCTCGCTTGCGATTGCAGGTTCGCAAGAAGTTCATGATCGGACATGAGTTTGAGGGAATGCTCGACAAGCTCATCGACACTGTTCCAAAGATAGCCAGATTCGTCGTGAGAGACAATTTCTTTTTGCCCGCCGCTGTTGACAACGACAGGAACACAACGCGCAGACATTGCTTCAAGCGTGCTCATCCCGAAATGCTCTGCGCGCTCGGGGTGCTTGTCTTCGTCAACCCCGAGACCCGCTGCATGCCAGAAGATCGTCGCTTCGTTGTAATGCCGACGCAAGTCTTGGTATGATGGGTTCAGATGGAAATAGATCGGCAAACCGTGCGCCGAGTCTTGAAGCCTCCGGAAATATTGTTGCGACGCCTCGTCGCTTCCGCAGGCGCCCACGAGATGATATTGCCATGTTGTGCTCGGCAATCGCGCGTACAGTTTCTTGAACGCATCGATCAGAACATCGTAGCGTTTGTTGTTGTAGAGACCATCAGAGAATCTCCCGACGCTCAGAATGGTCCGCTCCTTCGGAATTTCGTCTGCAAGGAAATCATCAATCGGAGGCTCGACAACGGTCGAGGGAATATCGTGAATCCAGTCAAGTGCATTGTGCACGAACTGCGAGTAAACGATCACCGCCTGCGTATCGTGCAGCCGCTTGAGCATCTGTCTTCGATAAAAATCTTTCGCTCCCTCTTTCCAATTGCCTTGCAGAGATTTTCCGAGAAGAGAAAACAGCGTGATGCGCCCGTATGGAACCTGAAGGATGACAAATGTTTGCCGCGCATGCGATGAAAGAAATCGGTAGTTCGTCATGTACAAGAATATGTCGAACTCCGCACTGAGGCACTGCGCTTGTTCGCGAAATATGCTCACGTCGCCGTCAATCGTCCGGAGATCTGCCCCCGTAACGTCAACATTGAAATATCGCGCAACGGCATCCTTGTCGAAGGATGCCGTTTGCGCAACAATCGTGACGTCGTAGTTAGAGCGGAGAAGTGTTTCGATGCAGCAGAGCAAGTACTTTTCCCCGCATCCGCGACGTGACCAATGCTCTGAATAAATGAGAACGCGTTTCGTCTGAGGCATTACCTCACTTCGTCAAGAATGGAACGTATCTGTTGTCCTCGCGAATCCCACGAGTTTTTCCTGCCGAAGTCACGAAGAACTGCTCTGAACCGATCATCGTGCGACTTCTTGAGAGCAGTTTCAAGATGTTGAACGAATTGTTCCGGAGAACTCGCGAGAAAGATAATATCCTTGAACTGCTCCATGCCTTTTGCAAAGTCGGTGCTGATAGTCGGGATTCCGGCGGCGCAGTATTCATACAACTTCACTGGATTCACTGCTGCGGTGAGTTTGTTCTTCTTGAAAGGAATAATGCCCGCGTCAAAGTGCTGCACGTAGGGTGGAAGATCGGTGTAGGGCTTGTATCCAAGAAAACAAAAGTTCTCATACTTCTTCAGAACATCAAGACGTTCGGCAACAATGGGATGCTCTCTTCCGATAATCACGAAATTGACACTCGGAAACTTCTTCACGCACTCTTCCAGGAGATCCAAATCAAACCACGCCGCTATTGATCCGACGTAACCCACAATCGGCAATCCGGTCTGCGGCAAATCGGCGGGACGAGGGACTTGCAACGGCGTCGAGAAAAACTCGTAATCAACTCCGTTGCAGACGATGTGAACATCTATCGCGCGTTCATTCCGAATGAGCTGGGCTAACTCTTCTGTCGTTGCAGTGATTGCGTCTGCGCGATGAATAGCGCGTTTCCATTCTTCACGGACGTACGAGGGGAACTCGACGAAACCGAATGCATCGTCAATGTAGTCGAACACCATTCTCCTTGGGTTCAGACGTTCGGCGAGAGTGATGAATTGGAAGTTCTCGATGAGGCACGAGAGTTCAGTTGGGTCCGCCTGAAGTTCGGCAATTGCACGCTTGATGAGAACCAGCTGCCATCGCAAAACACACCAGCGTAAGAATGGAATCCGACTGAGCAGATGGGTGAGTACACGAACGACTTTCTGTCGTGCATTATGGGGAAACAGCGGAAGGCTGAGAATGTGGAGTCTTTCCTGAACCTTCTGAGGCTTGAAGAAAACTTTTGATGAAAGAGTTGCGGGCTCGATCCACAGAACAGGCTCCGTCCGCGCGAGACGGGAGGCAATATGCTGGGGACGTTGATAGAGACTGTGCCACGGAATGTCAGAGAGAAAAAGGAGCGTCTTCATTGGGACAGCAATTCTTTATACAGGCGTTCGGTTTCCTTCACCATCATCTCCGCGGAAAATAGGCGTTCTACTCGCTCCCTTCCGGCTTTTCCCATTCTCTTTCTCAGTTCAGGATCCACCACAAGGATGGCAAGTTTCTCTTTCAGTTGAAGGATGGTCTTCGGCTCGACCAGAAATCCTGTAACGCCATCGTCAACTGCCTCAACTGTTCCGCTCACGGCGGTGGCAACAACGGGGCATTCCGCTGCCATTGCCTCCAGCGCGCTTACGGGCAATCCTTCAAACAACGATGGGAGAACGAAAATATCGAACATCCGATAATACCGCGCTGTGTTGCGTTGAAAACCAACGAAGATGGTGTTGGTCAATCGTAAGAAATCTTTTTGCGCTGCAAGGTCGGTTTGTAGTTCACCGTCTCCCACGATAACAAAGCGAAGATTATGAAACTGTTCCGAAAGATGTGCCGCCGCATGAAGCAGATATGTAACCCCTTTTTGTTCCGCGAGTCTTCCTACAAATCCTATCACAATCTCGTCAAGACGGATGCCAAGCTCGTCGCGAAGAGTATCCGCGGATGACTCGGCCGAGAACCTGCGGGCATCCACAGCATTTCTGATAACGACAAAACTCTCCGGTTTGACGAAAGGGAAGAATTCTATCGAGAACTTCTTAACCGATTCTGCGACGGCGATAACACGATCGGCACATCGGCAATACAATCCAAACCGAATCCGTTCATGCCAATTGAACCACTGCAATCTGTTATGAATCGTCTCAACGGTTTTTGCTCCTACGAGTCTGCCGATAACGACGCCATACGAGGTTGAATGGTCATGCACAATCTCCGGGTTCACCGTACGCGCCAGCTTCCACAGCCGGAGAAAACGTTGTACGGGGCTTCGTGTGTTGATGTGAATTGCCGAAACATCCGGAAGGGCTTTGATCTCGTTGAACGCCTGACCGGCGGTGAAGCAGGCGATCGTGACGGCGAACGTTTTCTTGTCGAGCAACTTCGCATAGTACAAGACAATCTCCTCAAGACCACCTTTATCGAGGTGGTTGGCGAAGATGAGAAGAGGCGTTTTGCTACTTCCAGGCACGGATTCGTAATGACTCGAAGTCAAGCCATATCCTCATTTCTTGCACACGGCAACCATGGTGTACGGTTCGAGTGATTCTTTCCATTCCGTGACCTCGCATCGCTGCTTGAACACTTGTGCATCGATCTCGTCCGGTGCAACACGAACGTCCCTCTTTCCCTTTAGCAATCTCTTGATTCCGGAGAGGGCTTGGCGCATCGTTGATTCGACACCAAAGGTGTAATATTTCATCTCGATGTAGTTCTTCTTCGCAACTGTGAGGACATCCAACGAATCGAATTCCTGCCCCCCCCAAAAAACAACGTTGCTGAACTCATCCTTCAACAAAGAGAGAAATTCCTTGGGATAGAACTCAACCGAATGGAATGGGTTCCACGGTGTACGCTTACCAAAGGAATGAAATCGTTTGTTCGGAGTTGATATCACGAGCATGCCATCTTCTTTCAAAACCCTTTTCAGTTCAACGAGGAACTGCTTCGGTGAGTCTGCGTGCTCAATTGTTTCAAAGCTGACAATTGTGTCGAACAATTTATCTTCAAATGGTAATGAAGATGGCGCGATAATTTCGTAGGACAGATTGAGGTTACGGTATAGTCCCTTTGCCTTTCGTATGGCTTCTTTGGCGATATCAACACCGGTAACCCTTGATGCCCCTCCTCTCGTTGCAAGAAGGAAAGCGCCATACCCGATCCCGCACGCACAATCCAGAACGACTCGCTCCCGCGCAAATTGCGCTGCAAACCTGTATCGCTCAAGGTGTATTTCCTCGACAACATCGTTTCCTGCCACCTCGGGGAGCCGCCCGGAATCGAGTTTCGAGTGATGCTCAGCTCTCTTTTCACTTGTTAACGGGCGGGTCATGATTTCTTTCGTGCAATTACCATGTAGTTGAGCGTGTCCTTTTCATTTGTATTGAATCCGTCAAGGAATTCACAAAGCCCATTGACCATAAGAATCCATGCTCGATGAATGAGTCCTCCAATTATGGGAACCCGGAACTTGGCGCCAAACGTCTTGTGATTCAGCAATGTCTGTCCGATCAACCGCCATGCACCCCCCGCAACATCGAGCCTGACTATTTCGAAGTCGTGGCATTCTAAGAGATGCTGCAGGCCGTATTTCGTGTAGCGGAAAAAATCATACGGTTCTTCATGCAGCATGTACGCGCCTGGACAGGTTAGGATAAATGTTCCGCCAGGGCGAAGAACGCGGGCGACTTCTTTTACATATTCTTTCGGTTCCGATGTATGTTCGAGAACTTGCGTGGACAGAACGGTATCTACGGAATCGTTTTCAACCGGCAACAACGCATTCGGCTGAACCACGAAACTCACTGTACTGAATTTATTTTGCACAACATCAACCCCAATGTACTTCTGGATTGTTGCCTGCAAGAATGATTCGTACGGTCTGTTGCCGCAGCCATAGTCAAGCAGCG
>JANNUB010000032.1:0-2747 GCA_031394795.1 Ignavibacteriota bacterium
GCTCCAAGTAATCTGGTGGAATTTCCTGAGCAACGCGCTCAAGCATGGAGGTCCAGCTGTGCAGATTACGCTCGACTGGCAACCCGATGGAAACGGTTATCGGTTTTGTGTCTACGATAATGGCTCCGGCGTTAAGCCTGCGATTCAGACCACCCTTTTCCGACCATTCGACCAACTACACTCTCTCCATACAGCAGGTTTGGGTCTTTCGATTGTGCAGCGGCTAATCTCGTTGCAAGGAGGAAAGTGCGGCTACGAACGAACCTTGGAGGGTGAGACCTGTTTCTATTTCACCCTGCCCACTTAGCATCTTAGTGCCAATGATGGGCTGCCGTGTCCGGTTGCGCAGCGCGGCCGGCGTGACCGCATCAACCCCGACTATCACACAACAGTAGGGTTTCACTCCATCGCTCGCGACGGATTTCTACGTATCATATTCGTCGATTGAACCGCTGCGCTTCATTTTGGCCAGCATCATACAACACAACCGATAACCCTAAAAAAATATACCACACCCATGTCTACCATTCCTTCTCTTCAAGCATTGCTCATCGAAGAACTCAAAGATCTATTCCATGCCGAAAATCAACTGCTCAAGGCGCTTCCTGAAATGGCCGAAGCGGCCAACAATCCTGAACTCAAAGCGTGTTTCACTGATCATCTTCAGGAAACTCATGGACACATTATACGACTCGCCGATGCGTTGAAAATATTGGGCCTACCTGCAAAAGGAAAAACCTGTCACGCGATGGAAGGCTTGGTCGAGGAAGGCTCCGAAGCGATCAAAATGAAAGGTCCAGCCGAGATTCGCGACGCGGCTCTCATCGGTGCAGCCCAGCGCGTGGAACACTACGAAATGGCCGGTTACGGTACGGCACGCGCATTCGCTCAGGCCTTGGGCGAAGAGGATGTGGTTACACTCCTTCAGCAGACGCTCGACGAAGAGGGCGCGGCAAACGAAACGCTAACCGAAATCTCCGAGACAGTAAACGCCGATGCGCTCGCCATCAGTGAATAACATACCTGCGAACCGAATCCATTAAACAATTAACATCCTGTTAATATGAATGATCTCGCCTTAATCCTCCCGCCCATGGCCGCCGCCGGCTATTCTCTTCTCTATCTTCTATTTGGTGGCGGCCTCGGCGGCGCCGTTCTCATTTTTGTTGCAGCAAAAATGCTCGGAAAATAACCACGCTCTATAATTCATTCGTTGGCAGTAGTTGTGCGAAAATTTCGCCGACTACTGGTACTAAATAAAATATTATAATCTTTCGTTATGATCTCCACTCCTCCTCCATATTCCTCCACCTCAGAACCCGTAGCGTCGCCCACCAATACAACCTATAGGGAGCAGCTCCACCACTCCATTTCTTGGGCAGCGATTTTTGCCGGCTTAAGTGCTGCGTTGGCGTTGCAAGTTTTATTCATGATGCTCGGCGCGGGACTCGGTTTTGCAATCTACTCTCCGCTCACGGATGAAAACCCGATCGCCAACCTAGGAACAGGTGCCGTTATTATTCAAGGGATCAGCGCCGTCTTCTCACTCTGGTTTGGCGGTTGGGTCGCGGGACGGTTTACTCCGATTGGAGTTCGCGTCACCGGCTGGCTGCATGGGTTTAGTGTCTGGTGCGCCGCAACGGTAGCCGGCGTCCTTTTTGTGTCCGCTGGCGCGGGCTGGGCGCTCGGTGATTTGTCGAAACTTGTGGGCGGCGGGCTGTCACTGGCCGGAAAACCCGCAGCTGCGCTCGCCGGAGGTGCCACCGATCTGGCCAAAGATGCCCTGAAGCAATCCGGAGACACGCTCACCAGCTTCGTAGATGAGGCTATCGGTAGTCGTCCCGCGGATACGGCCCAAAACATCACCATTCGCGCCAAACGCGAAATTGGGTTCGCCGTAGCCCGACTGTTCAATCCGATGCAGCAATCCAATATGGCTGAAAATCGCACCGCTGTGGTCAAAGCACTGGTCGACTTTGGCGGTATGAGTGAAGCGAACGCTGAACGCGCGGTGACAGAATGGACGGCCTCCTATGAGCGTTTAAAAACTGATCTGGCCGCCGTCAAAAATCAGGCGGAAATGAAAGCGCGCGAAGCAGCCGAGACGGCCGCCAATACTCTGGCGGTATTCTCACTTTGTGCCTTCGGGGCGTTCGTTCTCGGCGCTCTTGCGGCGAGCGTGGGCGGTCATCAAGGCGCAAAGTGCGCTATCAGACAGGCCGATCCAGCCAACGATTGATAAAACGGCTCTCTCACCACCTCCAAACTCGTCCGCGATGCGATCCTCCCACGATGAGATTGGAGAACATTTCCCAAACTACTCGGATAGCGTTCGTGCTTAGGATGGGCGTTTTTGAGAGTGGTAAGTTATCTGCGCGCGCACCATTTGGAAAGCTGCGTGCTGCTTAACCGGCTGACGTCTGATCTCATCCGGACAGGCCCATGCGCACGTGGCGGCAAACCCCGGTGAAGAACCGGTGGCCGCCGCGATGCGGGCGACCCATGCTAACCATCGGCCAAGCTTTTAAAGGAGAAGGGATGGGATTTTCAAAATTCCAGAGGAAGCCTTCCACTCCCGGAGCTCGTGGAGCTAGCCGCAGGATTGTCCGCTCGCCGAAATGGACACCGACCGTTGCAGGAACTTGCGAAGCACTATGGCCTCTTGCAAGCGGTTATAGATACTTATGTGATTGCCGTACATGTTTCCCTGTTACGCGCAAAGGACGAACTGCCTCCGGCGAGCGAGG
>JANNUB010000239.1:0-1630 GCA_031394795.1 Ignavibacteriota bacterium
CATGAATTGATGAATGCGTATTCAACTCAGTCGTCATCCTTTTTTGAGCGGCCAGAAAATATGGAATATCTTGGCGGCGGCATCGGAGTCCCTTTTATGGAGCGCCATATAATCTCATTGAACAAGCGGTCCGGGGCAGCATCTTCTTTCGTGAGGTCCATTTGTTCCATCAGTATCTGCCCGTAGTCACCCTCTTTGTTCTTTCGTGTGATATCGTACCTCGGGGGTTCTGCTCCGTACCTGGTTGTGTCCGCACTCAGCGTAAAGGAATTGAACATCGGCATGGCGGATGCATCAAACTGACTCATGGGCGGGAGACCCAGGATCAACTCGATCGTCCGAAGCATGGAAGTGGTCGAGTAGAGTGTGTTGTCAACAAACCGGCGCTTTGTATAAGGGCTGATGACCAGGCCGACCGTCCGATGAGCGTCAACATGGTCCGGTCCGTCTTGTGCATCGTCTTCGATGACGAAGATGGCGGATTCCTTCCAGAACCTGCTTTTTGCGATCCGTTCAACGAGAAGGCCAAGTGCGTAGTCATTTTGCGCAACATAGGCGCGGGGCGTGAGCTTTCCTTTTCGAGTTCCCTCTGTGTGATCATTCGGCAGCCGGATGATATTCAGCTGAGGCAAGCCGCCGTTTCTTTCGAACTCCGAAAACTCCTTCTCCCAATCCTTCACGCGATCGATGTCCGAGTAATCCATGTCCCATCCGCGGAACGTCGGAGAGAAATGCCCTTCCAGCCCATTCACCAGCGTCGTGGAATGCGCTTCCGGCGTTCTGCCGACTTCCGTGAACTCGCCATAACTCCGATAGGAAACGTTCGCCCGAACGCAAGCGTCCCAGATATATCCGGCCTTTGGTGTGCTGGTCGGCTCCGCGCCTTCAAAATCATAGTTTCCTCCCCTGCTGCCGTACATCGTAGGCCAGAGTTTTTCAACATAGTCCGTCGCGTAAGCGGCCATCGACCAGTTGTGGCCGTCGGCGCTCACTTCAGCATTCACGTAGAGGTTATCCAGCAAAACAAACTGCCTCGCAAGCTTGTGGTGATTCGGTGTAATGTTTTCCCCGAAAATTGTCAGCGTGGAGTCTCCATTCCCTTCGGGCATGTCTCCAAACACCTGGTCATACGTTCGGTTTTCCTTGATGACATAGAAAACATGTTTGATCGGTGACGGATCGCCAATCTTTCGCGGGATCGCCGTTTCTGATTTGTAACTTGAGCCCACAAGATGTTCCGGCATGTAGGGCGTGTTCTTGAAGACGCTTTTCGTGTATTCAGCAAAACGATTTTTGCCGGGATACTTGATGAACGACAGCGTTCCTTTGAACAAGCTCCCGATATACTGTTTCGCGGGGTTCGCCATCGAACGCCCGCCTTTGCCGTTGAGAACGAGAATCGTGTTGTTTTCGAGTGTGAGCACCTTCGTCGGATACCAGCCGACGGGAATAAACCCGAGGGGCGTGGGTCGTTCCGGCTCCGCGAGACTGATCACGGCGAGCGAATTGTTGTCCGCATTCGCCCAGGCATTTTCCTGATCGAGGCGATCCAGGTACGCGGCAAGCGCGGCGTCTATTTCCGCCTCTTCGGCGGCGACTTGGGTTAGCCGCTCTTTGGCTTGCTTGCGGG
>JANNUB010000243.1:0-7560 GCA_031394795.1 Ignavibacteriota bacterium
GTATTTTTTGAATAACGCCGAACCTTTCTCATAGTATGCCGGGTCGGGAGTATGAGGCGGAAGCTCTTCCGTCTCATAATCAACAAACTCACTTTGGATGTAAGCAACAATGCCCGCAAGCTCTTGCTCGTTGAAACGATACCTCGGCATTTCTACACCGGGTTGAAGTCGCTTCGGAGCCTTGATATAGTTGTAGAGCCACTGCACGTTTGCCTTGCTCGCGACTTTTCCCAGCTCTGTCGCCACGTAGCCGCCTTTCTCGTTGACTTGATGACAACTGATGCACCGAGCTTCGCGGAATCGAGTGGAGCCAAGCTCAATCGGTTTTGCCCGTTCGGACTCTGAAGACGTACTGAACAGCTTGGGGAGCGGCTCCAGCACCATATCATCGGGAAATGATTTGAACGTCATCAAGAAATCTGCGAGCGTGTTTGCCTCTTCGTCTGTCAGGAGAAAATTCGGCATCTTTGTTTTTGAGAAGTAGGCTTTGGGATTTTTCAGCCACTTCACGAGCCATGTTCGGTTCACCTTCGTTCCAATCCCATCGAGAGACGGCGTCCATTGTTTGCGAAACCCTTCCAGCTTGTGACACGCGATGCAGTTAGACTCTTCGATGAGCTTCCGACCCAGCGTGAGGATTGGCGCTTGAGGAACCTGCTCCTCCTTATGACATTTGGCGCATGATGCCTCCATGTACTCCTTTGGGAAAACGGGCTTGTCCCAATACTTCACTTTTCCGACCGACTCCTCGTAAGTTGTAGATGGACCTTGACCCTCATGGCAGATTGTACAACCGTAGTCTTCAAAATCGTGGTAGATGTGTGGATGAGTGCGGAATGGCTCCTTCGCATCACGCAGCGCGTCTTCGTTCAATCCGAGATGGCATGTTACGCAACGGTCAATTTTATCAAATTCCCTCACCCAAATTTGTTTGATGCCGATATCGGCAGGTTTGACACGTTGCGGCAGTTCCTTGATGAGGTTGTTGTATTCGTATTGATACCATTTCCACTCACGGAAGAAATCCTTCAGCGGAGAAATGGCGAGCACAACAAGAAATACAACGCTCGAGATGGCAAAGTATGTTTTCATTTTATCCATAACAACAAGCTTCAATCTCCTGAAACCCGATTTAGCCTCACGCAAAGTCGCAAAGCCGCCAAGTTTGTTTTGAGAAAGTTGAGATAAGAAAATTCACCTTGTCGGTGGAAACACTTGAGCATTTCGGGAATCATTTTGCTCCAGTTTTCCTTTTTTCCTTTGCGTCTTGGCGGCTTTGCGTGAGACTTCTATGTCGGATTTGAGGAATCTTCATTTTTAATAAATTCCGTCCCACGGCCATGTCCACGTCCACTCCGGACCCCGAAACAACGTGCCGATTGTTGTAAGAACGACCGCGATGATGACAAACCATGTCATAATCCACCACGAAAGCGGACGAGTGCCAAGCCAGCCGATGAATCCGTTTTTCTTTTTCGCGAAGTATGGAACAAGCATGAAGGCAGTAACGATAACTGTCGGAATGAGCATCGCAAACACCTTGAACATCAGAAGAATCAACGAGACAATGCCAACAAAGACGACAACCACGGCGAAGGTCTTCTTAGGTTGCTCCTTCCACAGTCCCTCTCGTTTGATGTTGATGTTGAAGTACGGAATGACAATCAAAGCCACGACAGCAAGCACCGGAAGGATAACACCGCCGACGACGGGCGGAAAATAATGCAGCAGTTCCTGCAGTCCGAGAAAGTACCACGGCGCTTTTGCCGGATTCGGCGTGTGTTCAGGATTCGCAATCCATTCCAGCGGCGCATCAAATACTAATGAGATGACGGAGAGGACGATAACCATGATTTCGAATGCGATGAGTTCCTTCACAACCAAATTCGGAAACGTCATCACCACATCTTCATCAAGAGAGATACCATCAAGCTTCTTCACTCGAGCAGCAGTTCTCCCTTTGACGAAAGCGATGCGCTTGGGCACTCTCTTCGCGTCTGTTGATTCCTCAACCTTGAAATCTTTTTCCATTGACCCTCAATTGAAACCGCCAGAAAAACGGGCGGCGAAGGACAGCAAAGTTTCAATCTGCCGCCTCATGTATGTGATCGCCACCAGCCGATATCAGCGTTACACTGATTGCTTGCCGGTTCCATAGATAAGCCCAATAACAATTCCACCAATCCCCTCCTGCACGACATGCCAAGCGGAATCAACTATGACGCCCGCAAATGGATAGTTCCATAATCCGTGCATTTGAACCGACCAGGGAAGAATCCAGATGATCCCTATCAACGCACCGAATCTAAGACCTTCTTTGACTGGCGAGCCGCCTTTGTATCCAATCGGATACGCAAAGGCCATCAGCAAGGCGAGAATAAGTTGCCCCAGAGCTACAAAGAGCATGTTCGGTTCTGCCCTGGCCAACGCAACGTCATTTGCCCTGTAGAAATCTCCTAAGAGGACAACGTGCCAAAGACCAGCCAACAAGAAGGTTACAACAAAGGCTGCTAACCAAGCTAATCCGAGCTTCTTTGTGTTCATGATTGTTTCTCCTATAAAGATGTGGTTGATTTGTTTTTGCTTTCACACGCCTCCATCCTTCCTCACTCTCCAGAAATGAATTCCCATCAGCACCATTGCCGCAACGGGAATGATGAAACAATGCAACACATAAAACCTGATGAGAGCGTTATCGCCGACAATGTTTCCGCCGAGAAGGAGAAATGAAATCTTGTCCCCGAATCCAAAAGGCATTGCTCGCGCCATATTCGTTCCGACAGAAATTCCCCAGAACGAGAGTTGGTCCCACGGCAAGAGATAGCCCGTGTAGCTCAGCAGGATTGTCGTGACGAAGAGGATAACGCCGATGACCCAGTTGAACTCCTTCGGCGGGCGATACGAGCCGGTGTAGAACACCCGCAGCATGTGAAGAAAGACGATGGCAACCATCGCATGTGCAGCCCAGCGGTGCATGTTGCGCAAAAATTGTCCGGACGAAACGACGAACTGCAAATCCTTCATGTCCCAATACGCTTGCGGCACTGATGGACGATAGTACAGCATCAGCAACGCGCCGGTGGCAGTAAGCACGATAAACAATCCGAGCGAAAGCCCGCCAAGCCCCCACGTATATGTGAACTTCACGGAACGTTTTCGCACCTTCGTGGGATGAACATGGAGGAAGAAATTGTAGAAGATTGCTTCCGCCCGTGTGCGGTTCGACTCAGGCAGGCCGTGGCGGAAAATCGAGCGCCACGCTTGCGACTGAATGAGTCGTTCAAATATTCTCTTCATCGTCAATCTCCTCCGCAAGGAGTCCTTCGGACAAAAGTTTCACTTGTGTTTTCTGTTTGCAAACGCACCGTTTCAATCGCCTCGATAACCAGCGGGAAGTAGCGGTCAAGTCCGCAGTCGAGGTTGTTGCGAAACGTGCAGGTTCCATCTGATGACTGGTGCTTGCAATCGGCGCACACATTTTGTCTTAACGCATCGATGTATGGTTCAATCGTGTTGCTCTGCACTGCAAGAACCGTCTCGACGATTCTGGGGAAGTGAAACTTGAGTCCACACGCGTTTTCGCCGCTCAAGCGGCAGTTGCCGTGACCGTCGCTGTCAACGCAGTGTACGCACACTCTATGTTGCAGCGCTTGCCAATACTTATCCAAGTCTTCCATATTCTTTCTCCGAAATTATACTTTTAGGATTACTTCCTCGCTCACTGTCAATCCCTTGTCAACAACTAACTGCCCTTGCTCATCCAATATCATTGTAAACCTTGGCAGCGAGCGCGGCGCCGGTCCATCGATAACTTTTCCTTCTTTATCGAATTTGCTTCCGTGACACGGACATGCGATGGTGCCGTCTTCCGACTTCCAATTCGCAATGCAGCCGAGATGAGGGCAGACCGCCGAGACTGCATAGAAGTACCCTTCTTTCGCGCGAACGATAAAAACCTTTTGCTCTTTGTTCAGCGTAACCGAATCAAGCGGATAGTTCTCGGTAGGACCGGCTTTGAATTTCATCGAAGGTTCTCGCAGCACATTCGGAGAAAGAAATTGTGCTGTCAGCACCGCACTTCCCGTCGCAGCAATACCAATTGCACCGCCGCCCACTATCTCCAGAAAGTAGCGGCGCGAGAGAAGTCCCTCGGTTTGTCGGTCCTCTACGAGGTCGTAGACCTTCTTCTCTTGTTGGTTCATGACTTCTTCCTTTGCGATTCCTTTTTCACTACCTTTTAGACGAGCATCGTCTCCGAAACCGTGTATCCTTCCATCGTAATGCATCCAACCGGGCAGCGCATTGCACACAAACCACACCGGATGCACATGTCCTCATCCTTTATCATCACAGAGCCAATCGCGGTATCGCTTTCACCTCTCAGAACAATATCGTATTCACTTTGTAACGCCTCGACCATTGATTCATCAGCATCGACGCGGTCGAAGGCTACAAGCTCAATGCAACACTCTGGACAGATGTCCACACAACCGCCGCACAGAATGCATTCAGTCCCGGTCTCTTCGCCTTCAGTCTCGAAGATTGTGTTGACCCAGCAACGCAGACATCGAGATGCTTCGTCAAGCGCTTGCTCCTCCGTGTAACCA
The DNA here is from genome assembly GCA_031394795.1 of Ignavibacteriota bacterium. GTDB lineage: Bacteria > Bacteroidota > Ignavibacteria > UBA10030 > UBA6906 > CAADGV01. The sequence continues at coordinate 4,608 of JANNUB010000243.1, forward strand.
AGCTCAACTTGCGCCAAGCCAATGCGACGGTCAATGGGAAGAAAAGGAATTGGAACACGATGAGCCTTCTCATATCCCCACGACCTCTTGTAGTGCTTCGTGTCGTGAATAACCATCTCAACATCTCTGTCTGGGAATCCTCCGAAGGAGTCCTTACGGACATCCCTTCGGGAGTGGAAGGCAAGCTCAACTGCTTTCCCACGTTCGCCTGTTATGAATTGATGAATTGATTGAGCGGCTTTCTTCCCATTTGCAACAGCATCAATAGCATTGCGAGGACCGAACGAGACGTCACCACCTGCAAAAATTCCCGGTGCACTGGTGGCTAATGTGTTCGGGTCAACTTTGATTGTGCTGCGTGGAGTGATTTCGATTCCATCTTCAGGTTGAATCCACGACAAGTCGGACGACTGCCCTATTGCCATAATCACCGTGTCCGCTTCCATCACCTGTTCAGTCTCCGGAGCAAACTTCGGATTGAATCGTCCTTGTTCATCAAAGACTGAAACGCAATCTACGGTCTCGAAGCCCACGACCTTTCCATTCTCTCCCAGGATTCTACTCGGTCCTTTGCGTGGGTGAATTTGAATGCGTTCTTCCAGCGCCTCGGAGATTTCATCTTTGGTCGCAGGCATCTCGTGCCAGTCTTCGAGACAAACCATGTGCACCTCTTTTGCACCGAAGCGAACAGCAGAGCGAGCGACATCCAATGCCTCAGCAACTTCCGTTACGTGCCCGACCTCCAGTTTGTCTTGTCTGGCAGCCGTACGGGCAACGTCAATCGCCACATTGCCGCCGCCGATGACAACGACTTTGTCTCCGAGGTCCACACGATAGCCGAGGTTGACATTGAGAAGAAAATCTACCGCACGCAGGACGCCATCCAACTCCACTCCTTCGATTCTCAAGTCACGACTCTTGTGGGCACCGATAGCAAGGAAGACGGCTTGGTAGCCCTGTTGTCTTAGTTCTGCAATTGTAAAATCACGACCGATGGCGGAATTGAGCTTAAGCTCGATGCCGAGACTTAAGATAGCGTTGACTTCGAGGCGGATGAGTTCGCGAGGAAGACGGTACTCAGGCACGCCGAGCCTCAACATTCCACCAGCAACTGACTGCGCTTCAAACACAGTAACTTCATATCCAAGCAACGCGAGGTCATGCGCACAGGAAAGTCCAGCAGGTCCACCACCAACAACAGCAACTTCGATTCCATTCTTCTAGACTGTTTTCCCAAAGACCTCTTTCAGTCTTTCGAGGTCCATCATGCTCTCAACGCCAAACCGCTCACATACGAATCGCTTGAGTGCGCGAATTGCAATCGGCTCGTCGAGTTTGCTCCTTCGGCAGGCTGACTCACACGGCGCTGCGCAGATGCGTCCACAGATTGATGCAAACGGATTCGGTCTACGGGCGACATGATAGGCTTCCTTGTATCGCCCTTGTTCAATAAGCGAAACATATCTGCCTGCTTCGGTGTGCACGGGACAAGCCGCCATGCACGGGAAGTTCGAGTCAAGCCATTCAAGGTTGACGAATTTAAGTTGGTCGGACATCGGACTACAAATGCTCTAGATGTCGTTTCCGCTCCCAGAGATACAAAGCGACCAGCACCGTCGCCGCAATTGCGGCGACTGCTGCGCCAACAATCGCCAGTGGATTTCCCGACACAATCAATTTGAATGTTTGCGGCGCCTCACCTGTTGACTGCGTTTGAAACAAAAAGAGCATCAGTCCGAGAACGAAACACACGAACGCCACGACTCGCAGGATAACTCTGTTTGACTCGCTCATTTTACTCTCATTACTCAAGTTGATCGTTCTTGTTGAGCCAGGCAAAAAAACGTTGAAACGGTTTTGCGCTACACGTTTTCCATTTTCCCACGGCTGAAGCCGTGGGTTGTTGCTTCATGTCGATGTAACCACATTGCCGGCGAGGTTATACTACTTCTTCACCTCGAAATCAACGACTACTTCTCCAGACTCCGGGACCGCTATTTCTTTTGACTCACCTTTGAGCTTCGCATGCCAGATTCTCAACGTATGTTTCCCTGCCGGCACGTTCTTGATTGTGTAACTTCCATCCTTCGCACTCACAGCATAATACGGCGTCTCAAGGACAACGATGTATGCTTCCATCTCAGGATGGACGTTGCACAACATTACGGAAACGCAGCCGGGCTGGTCGAACGTGTACGACCGAGTTTTTCCTTTGGGCCACGTGCCGAGGTTGAACTTATCGGCACACTTATCAGGGGAAAAGACATTATGCAACACGTCATCGCTATTCAGGTACTCGACGGTTGTTCCGGCAAGAATGGGAAGAACATGCGGAATGAAAACAAGATTCTTCTGATCCATCTTTGCCGGCTGTTTAGGCGGGTCAAACTCTTTTCCCGGAATCTTCTCAATCGAGATTATTGCGTTCGCATTGTTTTTCGCACCGATGGCTTTCACCTTGCCCTTGATGTCGCCGGCGAGTGAAATGCTCAACGAGCAGAGCAAGGCTATTAAGCCCAAACAGAAACTCTTCATTTGAAGTCCTTTCAATTGTTAGTTGTTGGCGTCTTACCAGAACCTCTGGCAAAACTGCACGTCACGGTTTCCGTCGGGTGGGCTACCGACACCGCAATTGGCAAACACCCCTAGATCCCAAAATTGATCTGGACGACGAATGTATTATTCTTCTTGTTCGCTTCATCCAGGAATTTTTTGAATTCAAAAACGAGCTTGACATTTGCTCGTGCCATCACCGTAACACCGGGGATAATGGCATTCACCGGCTTCACAGCATCTTTGTCCGTATCTTTATCTTCCCACTCATAGCGCACAAGCCCGATCAGCCAGGGATAGATGACGTAGTTCCCTTGCGCATAGTACACAAGAGATTTGCGCTTGTCAGTGTTGGGGATATCGGAGTTCATAAACATAAGGGCAGCATTGGCAATAAAAC
>JANNUB010000274.1:0-2840 GCA_031394795.1 Ignavibacteriota bacterium
ATCGAAAGGTAGTCGCCGCGAGGCGGGCGGTTGGAAGTAATCGCTAAACCCGAAAGGACTTCGCCGGCACCCCGCTCGGCGTGAACACCACCTCCCTCACCGGCTTCCCGAAAATCTCCACATCGCGCCCGCCGACGTGAAACGAACTCATGTTGCAGAGGGCGATGGGCGCGGAGGTGCAGGCGGCTATGACCGCTACAACGATTGGTCCACAAAGGTTGCGCATCTATTTGGCTTCCAAAGCCTGCTTTGTACCCACGCTGGTGGCTCAGTTTACTGGGATCAACTGACCGATTGGCGCTAGAAGCCGAATCCGCTATCTTGACAGCGTGGAAATTGCATTTGCCAAGAAAAAGCTCCGGCAGCTTTGCGAGAGTGAGGCTCAGGCCAAGCGCGACTTGGGGATAGAGGTCGCCAACATACTTAAGAAGCGCATTGCTGATCTCCGGGCCGCAACCTGTGTTGGGGACCTACTGGCCGGCCAGCCACGAGAGGAAGGTGCGCGCGGACAGAATATTGCGATGGAGCTAAACAACGGCTCTTGCATGGTGTTCTGTGTCAATCACAACGTCGTTCCTAAGGTCCATTCTGGCCGTGTCGACTGGTCCAAGGTTAGTCGGATAAAGATTTTACGAATCGAATGCGAGAATACCAATGACTGATATCCAGGATTTCAAACCCGATTGGGTTTCTGCTCCCGGTGAAACAATTGCCGACATTCTCGAGCGGCGCAATCTTTCCCTAGAGGAGTTCGCTAAACGCATGGGCAGTACGACCATGGATGCAGAGGACCTACTCCACGGCCGGGCAATGATAACAATTGAAATGGCACGAAAACTCGAGAACGTTCTTGGCGCAACTGCGGCGTTTTGGATGATACGGGAGTCTCAATATCGCGAAGACATCACTCGTCGCGGGCAAGGTGCATTAGATATCGAGTGGCTAAAAGAGTTGCCACTGAAAGAAATGATCAATTTCGGCTGGCTTCGTCCGATTCCGCGTGCTCAAGACAGGTTGGCAGCGTGCTTACGCTTTTTTGACGTGCCCAGTGTACGGGCGTGGCGCGATTTGTACCACAATATTCTTGAATTGGCTGCGTTTCGATCTTCCCCTTCATTCGAACCACAACCTGGGGCAGTCGCAGTCTGGCTTCGACAGGGCGAAATTGAAGGTGCTTCTATCGATTGCGCCAGCTGGGACCTTAGGCGATTCCAAGACGCACTTTCGGATATTCGGCCGCTCACGCGCAAGAAAGACCCACGTTTCTTTGTGCCCGAGCTTGTGAAACGGTGCGCCGGTTGCGGTGTCGCCGTAGTTATAGTTCGCGCGCCCCGCGGATGTCTAGCAAGTGGCGCCACAAAGTTCCTCTCTCCCACGAAAGCGCTCCTAATGCTGAGCTTCCGGTATCTTTCGGACGATCATTTTTGGTTCACGTTTTTCCACGAAGCTGGCCATCTCTTGCTCCATGGCAAGAAAGCAATGTTTCTCGAGGGCGAAAACATGATGTCCACAAAAGACGAGCGGGAAGCCAATGACTTTTCCGCGCGCTTTCTCGTCCCTCGTCAATATCAAGGAGAGCTATTGCAGCTTCCAATCAATGCACTTGCAGTAATAAAGTTCGCGAGACGGGTGGGTATATCTCCAGGCATCGTTGTCGGACAACTCCAACATACTGGACGGCTTCAGAAGAACGAACTAAACACCCTTAAGAGGCGATTCAAATGGAGCCGCAGCAGCTAGACGTTGGGCTAGCCGCGGAATGCGACAAATATTGCCGGGCTCTTTTGCCAATTGCAGAGAGCGTCTTCGAGTACCTGCATTCCGAACTTCAAGTCCAATCTGCTTTCAAGCTGCGCGAGCGACGATTCAAGCTTAGCCACTGGAGCTGCACTTGCTCCAAACAAAAGACGAGCGCCAATGAGCGGGCCCGTTGCGTTCTTCAAATAGGTTGATCCTGGCTCAATTCTCGCTAATCCAAGCTTACCAACCATTGTTAGGTAGTCGAATCTGGCGGTTCGCCCAAATCGATCCACATTCATTGAACTATAGAGAAAGTCGAACAACACTCGTGGATTGGCACCAACTTTCTTTCGAGCGTCCTGTATGAGGACCTGGTGCGTTCTGGGAGGATTAATCCAATTCACATAGCTTTCAACCACCGCGCCAGTCCCATTGGCTGAACTCGCGTCGAGACTTTCGTACTTACGATGATTGCCAAAAGAACGAGAAACTCCGTCTGCACCCTGCAAGTCACTTTGATGTGCCTTCAACCACCGACGGAAACCCTTCGGATTAGTGCTCGTACTGGTCCAATCCCAATGGTTTTTGCCCCCCATGGAACCATAAATATCTCTAGCCAAGCGCCAACCGGTACGTCGACTTTTCCCAAAGTGAACAAAATGGAATACTAACCAAAATGCTTCGTCGATCCGCCCCTTGCGGTGATGGGAAATGGCTGCTCTTAACGGGTCAAAAAGTTCGCTCGACGGATCCGTACGAAGGACGCTTATGTCTCGCTTACCGATAACGGAAACATATTCAACACGGCGAATACTCTCTATCAGCTGTTCGACAAATGCTCCACGATTTTCTTTGGCCCGAATCCCCGGTAACTTGTTTACATTCAGGTCGAAGGCAATCAACTCTGCGTTGAGTTTTTCTCCCAAATCGCCATCCTTGGGTCTCATGCGAGTACCTCGTCGGCAGCTCGAGTAACCCATCGACGAATCGCAGCTATTACTTGCGTAGTGACACCAAAGCTACTCTGAATATTGTGATTAAAACCGAGTACCAACATCGGCCTTTCAAATCTAACCCCCGATAGTTCTCGCATTTCACCT
>JANNUB010000280.1:0-1664 GCA_031394795.1 Ignavibacteriota bacterium
TGAAATCCTGGGCTTTCTCGGCCCGAACGGAGCGGGCAAAACCACCACGATGAAGATCATCACCTGCTACATGCCGCAAAACTCCGGCACGGTCAAAGTTGATGGCTTGAGCACCGTTGATGACTCGCTCGACGTGCGAAGAAAAATCGGCTACCTGCCGGAAAACAATCCCCTCTATCATGAGATGAATGTGCTCGAGTATTTGGAGTACGCAGCGCAGCTGCACGGAATGCGCGGCTCCAAAATCAACGGGCGTATCAAGGAGATGGTGCATGTCTGCGGATTGGAAAGTGTGCGTCACAAGGATATTGGCGAGCTTTCAAAAGGATTTCGGCAACGAGTCGGGCTGGCGCAGGCAATGATCCATGAACCGGACGTGCTCATTCTCGACGAGCCGACGAGCGGCTTGGACCCGAATCAGATCGTGGAAATCCGCAATCTCATCAAGCAGCTCGGTCGCGCCAAGACGGTGATTCTCTCGACACATATCTTGAGCGAAGTGCAGGCGACGTGCGACCGCGTGCTCATTATTAATGAGGGAAAGATCGTCGCTGATGGCACGCCGGAAAAATTGCGTTCGGAGTTTCAAGGCGCGGAATCCGTAACCATTGAATTGCGAACGGGCGCCAGCGACCCGATGCAACAGATTTCACCGAAGCTTCGCTCGCTCGTCGGGGTGGGAGGCGTTGAGCTGATTGGGCAAAAGAATGGAACGTCGCGTTTTGAATTGCATGTCGAAAAGGGAAATGACGTTCGCGAGTCCGTGTTTCGCATGGCGGTTGCAGAAGGATGGACGTTGCTGGAAATGCAACGCAAGGCAACAACGCTGGAACAGGTGTTTCATAAACTGACTACCAGTTAAGTACAACCAACTGAATTAGACATGAAATCATTCCCCAACATTCTCCCGATTTTCAAACGAGAACTCCGGAGCTACTTCAATTCTCCGGTCGCGTACGTTGTCATCGTCGTGTTCTTGGCGATCCTCGGCTGGTTCTTCTCCAACAATTTGTTCATCAACAACGTCGCCTCGTTGTACATTGTGTTCGACTCGCCGCTCGTGAAGATTCTCTTCCTCGTCATCGCGCCGGCGATTACGATGCGCCTGCTTGCCGAAGAAAAGAAATCCGGGACGCTGGAATTGCTGACGACCAAGCCGGTCAAAGACGCCGAGATTATTCTCGGGAAATTTTTCGCGGCGTGGGTTGTACTCGGCGCGGCGCTTCTGCCGACGCTTCTCTACGTTATCACGATGGCAATACTCGGGACGCTCGATTGGGGCGCTGTTCTCAGCGGCTACATCGGCTTGATGTTGATGGGCGGAGTATTTGTCGCACTCGGCGTGCTCGCCTCGAGTCTGACGGAGAATCAAATTGTTGCGTTCATTCTCGGATTTATCTTCGCCTTTGCCCTGTTTATGCTGGACAAAGTTCTTCCGTACTTGCCGAGCTTCTTGGCTTCGACGCTGGAGTTTCTCGGCGTGGACTTTCACTATTCAAGCATCGCGCGCGGCGTGATTGATTCGCGCAACCTGATCTATTTTGCTTCGGTGCTCGTTATCAATCACCTGCACCTGCACCGGCTGAATGGCCGCCTGTTGCGCCTCCTGCTCGCCCTTCTCGCCCTTCGGGTCAATGAACTCGAACTGCAAATTTCCTTTCGAG
>JANNUB010000305.1:0-7542 GCA_031394795.1 Ignavibacteriota bacterium
GGCAAAGGTGGGCTCCCGGTTATTTTGGATACGAAGTAGGAGGTACTGTTGGTGGCGGGAGAAAAGTTTAATCTCGTGGGTAGGACTTCGGGGCGCCGTCCCAATTATCCTGGCGACATTTCCGCTTCTTGCCGGTCTCCAACACGCTGAGTTGATGTTCAACCTTCTATTCTTCATCGTGCTCACCTCTGCACTTCTGCATGGTTGGTCAATTTCTGTTGCAGCGCGCGTGTTGAGAGTTGATTTTTACCGAACGTTCTCTGCTTGACTGACAGGGATGTTGTCCTCACAGAGATAGCTGGTTGCCGCGTGGCGAATTCCCCTCTTTGTTTGTACCTTGATGGCGTTCACCTCGCTGTTCAACAAAGGAGCTTCCCATGCCCGAACACTTCGCTGCTGCGTTTGAGTCACTGAAACTGTTTTGGTATCAGCTCGGTCAGGTTCTTCCCCAGCTTGCTGCGGGTCTGTTGTTGCTCATCGCAGGCTGGCTCGTTGCCAAGTTGATTCGCAAGGCGCTCATCCGGCTGATGAAGTTTGTCCGTCTGGACGTTGCCGCCGAAAAAGCCGGCATCGAGAATTTCCTGCTGAAGGGAAATGTGCAGTACACAACCGTTACTCTCCTTGCCAATCTTGTGTACTGGTTTATTTTGTTCGCCGTTATGCTTGCGGTGCTGAACAGTTTCGGGATGGTGGCAGCGGCAGAGTTGTTCAACAAAATAATTCTCTTCATTCCCAACGTCGTCATCGCAGTGCTTGTGCTCATCTTCGGCGCGTTGTTCGCGAAATTCGTACGCGGCGTAAGCTTCACCTACTTGAGCAACATCGGCGTTACGGGCGCGGAGTTTGTGAGCAATCTCGCGCAATGGGCAATGATGATTTTTGTCGCATCCGTCGCGCTTGAGCAACTCTCAATCGGCGGACAGATTCTAGTTTCGGCGTTCCAAATCGCGTTCGGCGCGTTGTGTCTCGCGCTCGCGCTCGCATTCGGCTTGGGCGGAAGAGAGTGGGCTGCCCACGTTCTCGAAAAACTCTGGAAGAAGTGACGGGTCGAGCATGATCATCGATTGCCACACGCACATCAACAACTACCACAACGAAGAAGTAGAATCGTTGAACGCATCGATGGAAGCGCTACAGCGTGAGATGCGCCGCAACCGGGTTGATATTGCACTTGTGCTTACTTCGTACAAAGTTACCCCCGGTCGCCCATCAACACGCGACGCCGTGCAAGCGACACGAGACATGAAGAACATCTACGTCGTTGCAGGAATCAGTTACGAACATTTCACCTTTACGGTGGATGAGTTGTCCGAGTTGCGCGAATATCTTGCTGAAGGCTCGGTGCGCGGCTTCAAACTCTATCCCGGTTACGAGCCATTCTATCCGAACGATGCGAAGTTCGAGCCGATTTTTTCTCTCGCTGCACAGTTCAACGTACCGGTCATGGTTCACTCCGGCGATACGTACACGCCAACGGGCAAACTGAAATACTCGCATCCTCTGCACGTGGACGAGGTGGCAGTGGACCATCCCGACGTTAACTTCATCATCTGTCATCTCGGAAGTCCATGGTTCCGCGACTGCATGGAAGTCGTGTATAAAAACAAGAACGTGTACACCGACATCTCCGGTCTTGTGTTAGGAAATTTTTCTGACAGGTTCGAAGCGTATATGCACAAGCAGCTTCAGGAAATGCTTGTGTACGGCGTGGAGCCAGATAAGGTGTTGTTCGGTTCGGACTGGCCCATCTCATCCATGGAATCCTATTTGGAATTCATCGAAGAGCTGAAGATTCCCGACAAGGAGCGGCAAAAAATCATGTATGAGAACGCGGCGAAGCTCTTCACACTTCCTATCGCGGAATCGGCGTTCAACATTGGCTCGCTGCTCAACAAGTTGAAATCTCCATGAACTCGTCACCATGTCAACTCCAACAACCGGAGGGATCCAATGGCAGATATCAATCACGTCACGTTTGAGAAAAATATCATCGTCCGACCAATCAAGATCGAGGACTTTGATCAAATCACCGCGCTGCAGCTCAAATGCTTTCCCGGCATGAAGACCTGGACGCGAGAGCAGATTGAAAGCCAACTGCAGATCTTTCCCGAGGGACAAATCTGCATCGAATCAGAAGGGAAAGTCGTTGCCTCCTCCAGCAGTCTTGTTCTTGATTTTGCAATGTACAGCGACTGGCATAGCTGGCGAGAAATTGCCGACGCAGGATTTATCCGCAACCATAATCCTGAAGGCAATACGTTGTACGGCATCGAGATTATGGTTGACACTGAGTTTCGCGGGATGAAGCTCGCGCGGCGATTGTACAACGCGCGCAAGAAACTCGCGCAGCAAAAAAATCTGATGCGCATCGTGCTCGGAGGGCGCATTCCCGGCTACGCGAAACACAAAGACGAAATGACGGCGCGTGAGTACGTCGAGAAAGTCATGAGCAAAACTCTGATTGACCCGGTGCTTACCACGCAGCTTTCGAACGGCTTCGTTCTGAAACGTCTCATCAAAGCATACATGCACGCCGATAAGGAATCGTTAGGCTACGCGACGCTGTTGGAATGGACGAACCTCGATTACCAACCCGATGTGTCGCGGACATTTATTCCCTCGAAAGCCGTCCGCATCTGCGCGGTGCAATATCAAATGCGGGAGATCAGAGGCTTCGACGAGTTCGCCCGGCAATGTGAATACTTCGTGGACGTCGCGTCGGATTACAAGTGCGACTTCATTCTCTTCCCCGAAAACCTGACCACGCAGCTGCTGACGTTCATCAAAGCGGAACGACCCGGCCAGGCGATGCGCAAGCTATCCGAATTCACGCCACAGTATTTGGAGTTATTCTCAAAACTCGCCATCAAGTACGACATCAACATCATCGGCGGGACGCACTTCACGCTCGAGAACGATCGGCTGTACAATGCGGCGTATCTGTTCAAGCGCGACGGCGGCATCGGCAAACAATATAAGCTCCACATCACTCCCGACGAGCGTCGCTGGTGGGGCGTTGAGCCGGGGAACAGCATCGAGGTCTTCGAGACGGACAGCGGCACCATTTCGATTCAGGTCGGTGTAGACATCGAGTTTCCGGAAGTGAGTCGGATTGCCGTTGAGCAGGGCGCGCAAATTTTCTTCGTTCCCTTTACGACGGACGAGCGCTACGCATATTTGCGCGTTCGCTATTGCGCGCAGGCGCGGTGCATCGAGAATCATGTGTTCGCCGCCATTGCAGGCACGGTGGGGAATTTGCCCGCGGTGGAGAATATGGACATTCAATATGCACAATCCGGAATTTTCACTCCGTCCGATATTCCGTTCACCCGCGACGCCATCGGCGCGGAGTCCACACCCAACATTGAAACGGTGATCATTGACGATGTGGACCTCGAGCTTTTGAAACGCCATCACCAAACCGGCAGCGTCGTCAATTGGAACAACAGGCGGAAGGACTTGTATGAAGTGAAATGCAAGAAGCAATCCACTCCAAAGCAGGCGAAGGTTGAATCTCCTGTCCACACCAACGCAACGTAAGATACTTTTCGGTTCGCTCTATCTCAGCGAAGGCGCGCCCATCGGGTTCATCTGGTGGGCGCTTCCCACGAAGCTTCGCGTCGCCGGTGTTCCTGTCGAAGAGATTACCGCCTTTACGTCCCTGCTCGTTCTTCCGTGGGTATTCAAGTTTCTCTGGGCTCCGCTTGTGGATACTCTTCGCTCGTCACGGTGGACGCTCCGTTCATGGATCATAACAACGCAAGCGGCGATGGGTGTATCTCTTTTACCGTTGTTGTTCTTAACTCTTCAGCGCGACTTCGCAATCGTTATTCCTCTCCTGCTCCTGCATGCGTTCGCGGCGGCAACGCAAGACGCGTCGATTGACGCACTTTCCATTGCCACAGTGCCCGCAAGCGAACGAGGGACAATCAACGGATGGATGCAGGCGGGCATGCTTGCCGGACGTTCGCTCTTCGGCGGCGGTGCGTTGCTGTTAACAGAAAGAGTTGGAGAGCAGGCTGTCGTCGCACTGCTCATCATCGTTGTGTGGTCTTCGATGGTTCTTGTGATTCTTTTGCCGAAGGCATGGATTCCCACAAAATCCGAAACGGCGGTTGAGATCAACGAAGCATCAACAGGCTCACAACGTTGGAATGAATTCTCGCTGAGACTTAAAGAAGCATTGCAGCAGAAGACGACGTGGTTCGGATTGCTTTTTGCCTTGTTCTCTGCTGCGGGATTTGAAGCTGTTGGCGCGGTGGCGGGTCCGTACATGATTGACCGGGGAATCTCCAGCGAAGAAGTCGGATTCTTTTTTGCCGTTCCCGTTGTAGTGGGAATGTTGGGGGGCGCGCTACTTGGCGGCTATGTTTCAGATCGAATCGGGAGAAGACGTTCCGTTGCCATATTTCTTGTTCTGTTCGTGGTAGATATTATGGCGCTTGCTGCAAGTGATGTCATGCTCGGCAGTGAATCGGGATGGTGGATTGTCGTTCTTCTCGCAACGCTTTATTTTTGTATTGGCATGTTTACCGCGTCATCCTACGCACTCTTTATGGATATTACAAATCCTCAGCTTGGTGCAACGCAGTTCAGCGCGTACATGGGAGCGACGAATGCGTGCGAGTCGTGGTCAGCATTTGCGGTAGGCAAACTGAACGTGTCCTACGGCTATCCGGCTGCGTTTCTGGTTATGAGTGCGGTGTCGTTGGTATCGCTTCCGATGCTCGGGCTTCTTTCTCTCTCCGCAAACCGCGATGAAGAAGATCTTCACTGATGTTACCCAAAATGGAAACATGTCTTTCACTTCTTAATGCGTGTGAGCATGATGTCGGTTTGAACCAAAGCGAATCGGGCAACAGTACATCTGCACCCTCGATCGTCGGCGCGTCTACAGTGTACACTGACCTCAACGCAAACCCTCCAACACAGTACATCATTGACCTTCGCACGAGCACGGACTTTCAAGCGGGACGCATTCAAGGCGCAAGGAACGTGACTCTTGCAGGCTTGCTGATACATGTGAAGTCTGTTCCGGACGTTTCCAGCTACAACAGGCTTGTTGTCGTATGTTACACAGGTCAGACGTCGGCATACGCAACTTCGCTGCTGAGATTATCGGGATACAGCAATGCCGTCTCTCTTAAGTTCGGGATGTGCTCATGGGACAGCGCAGAGGGGAAACACTCATGCATCACGGTTCGTCACGACTGCAACTGCGAAAAACGCGGCGGGCAATCTTCCGACTCTTACGACCGGCAAGACCAATGGCGCGGACATTCGTGCCGTCCGAGTGGATAGCTTACTGACGAGGGGATACACCGTTCAGCAATCCTGCCGGATACTACATCGTGAATGACTGGACCCTTGCGGAATACCTCGACCCGGGCCATATACCCGGCGCCGTACAGTACACGCCCCGATCAGATCTCAAACTCGGCACTTTCTTAAGGACTCTTCCAACAAACAAGACTATTGTGGTCTATTGTTATACTGGACAGACAAGCTCGTTCATCACGGCGTATCTCAGGCTTCTTGGATACGATGCAAAGTCGCTGCTCTATGGCGGCAACGGGATGATCCACGACTTGATGCTAACAAAGGGCATGACGACGTTCAAGACATCCGATATTATGCGTTACCCATACGTCACCGGTCCGTAATCGTCATTTGCTCATGACCTACACAGTGGGGCTGTTGCTGGCAGCCCCACTTCTTTTCCCATCATCGCATTCCGACTCAGTCTGGAAGAAGAAATCCTACTGCGCGAGCCGCTGAAGCTTGTCGAACTGCTTGATGGTTATTCCTTGCCGGGAAAAATCAATCAGTCCCCGCGAGCGGAATTCGTTGAGTGTCGTGGTGATGCTCTGGCGGGCTGCGCCGGTAAGCAGAGCGATTTCTTGATGCGAGAGATGCATTTTGATGCTGACGATTCCCTCTTTGATTTTTCCGAACTCTTCAGCATAACGGACGAGAAAACTCGCGATGCGCTTTCTTGAATCCTTGAAGAGAATTCGAGGAGGCATGTCACATATTCACTGTTGCTTGAATCAAACTACGGCTTCACTTCTTTTCTTACAGCAAGCGTTTAGCGAATTCTTTAAGATTGAGCATTTGTCATTTGCATATACAAATAACAATCGGTATGTTTGTACAACGATATGCCAGTCTCCAGAGATTCATATTGTAAATGTCTTTACTATTCCGCGAATGCGCTTGCACGCAACATCACCCGCATGGCGGAAAAAGCATTCGAGCCGACAGGTCTCTCACCATCGCATGGTTTTGTGCTGATGACTGTCAACAAGCAACCCGGAATCACGGCGGGAGAAATCGCCGACATCATGCAGTTGCAGCCATCCACTATCACTCGTTTTGTTGATAAGTTGGAAGATGATGGTTTCGTTACGCGGCAGTCCGACGGGAAGTTCATACAGGTGTTTCCCACCTCGAAAGCAAAGAAGTTTGACGAAGCTCTCAAATCGGCGTGGCGGAGTTTGTACAAACGCTACACGGACATCCTCGGTGAAGAAAATGGCAGAGAGTTGACTGCCGCGATTTATGAAGCGACAAGCAAGTTAGACGAGTAGAGTTTTTTTTGCACAATCAGTTGTATGTACAAATATCAATCCGCTAACAATCAACAAAAGGAGAACAGCAATCATGAATAAGAAAATCGGCATCATCGGCTCGGGAATTGTCGGGCAGACACTTGCTAATGGTTTCATCAAGCACGGGTACGAGGTGATGATTGGAACAAACACGGCAAGTAGGCACGCAGAGCTGAAAGAGAAAACCGGCGGCAAGGCAAGCATCGGTTCATTTGAAGCGACGGCGAAGTTTGGCGACATCGTTGTCCTTGCCGCAAAAGGAACCGCGGCGGAAAACGCCGTGAAGTCAACAGGGGTGACAAATCTAAAAGGCAAAGCAGTTATAGACGCAACCAATCCGATTGCAGATGCGCCCCCCGTAAACGGTGTGATTCAGTATTTCACTTCCATGAACGACTCGTTGATGGAGCGTCTGCAAAGGATCGCGCCCGAAGCAAATTTTGTGAAGTCGTTCAGTTGCGTCGGCAATCCGTTCATGGTCAATCCCGACTTCGGCGGTGTGAAGCCGACGATGTTCATCTGCGGAAACAATGACGGCGCGAAGAATGACGTGAAAACAATCCTCGACAAATTTGGTTGGGAAGTGGAAGACATGGGAAAAATTGAAGGTGCACGCGCCATCGAGCCGCTTGCTATGCTCTGGTGCATCCCGGGACTTTCACAGAATAGCTGGATGCACGCGTTCAAGCTGCTGAAAAAGTAACAACATCAATACGAAAAGGAGAAGTCATCATGTACGTAATCACCGGAGCAACAGGAAACACCGGCAAAGCAATTGCATCGGCGCTCTTAGCTGCCGGCAAAAAAGTTAGAGTCATTAGTCGAGATGCAAAGAAACTTTTTTTCGCCACAACAGACTGAGTAAGGACAAAACCAAAGAGAACTTTGTGAAACCCTGGTGTCTTCGTGGCAATGTTTTTTGTTCTTTTGA
>JANNUB010000310.1:0-2442 GCA_031394795.1 Ignavibacteriota bacterium
GTGCTTACACTTGAAATAGCTGACAACCTTGAAGCCGCGCTGGAGCAGTTTCGTGGGATTAATGAAGAGTTTGGAAAAAACTGATCATGAACACCCCGTCACACCGTTGGCGGAGTAAAGTCCGCGTATTTCGCAGTAAGCGCTCAACAACGAACAATTGTCAATTGCGAATTGCCGAAAGCAGCGAGCATTGTGAGGGAGTTAGTGTGATGAATAAAGACGCCGCCGGAGCAACATCGCTCCCCCGAGATGATATGACCATGATTGTGCCATTGAAGCGTATTGATCGCCACATCGGAGTGCCTTCAATGTTTTATGATTTTCTCAAGATCGTGACCTCTGAGATCGGAATGGTTCTCAATAATATCAAAAAGGAGAACGTTCTCTCCCGCTGCGAGTGGGGTCACGATGATTACAGTTTGCAGGTGGAGAATCTCCCCAAAGCGCCGCTCGACGAGTCGAGTCATCGACCGAAGCCGGGGCAGTTTGATTTGGAGTTGAAGTGATGGAAAAGAAGAATCAAAAACAGGAAATCTTCCTCTACCAAACCGAAGACGGGCAAACCCGGATTGAGGTTCGGCTTGAACAAGAGACAGTTTGGCTTTCCTTGAATCAAATTGCGGAGTTGTTCCAGCGAGACAAATCGGTTATCTCGAAACATATTAGCAACATTTTTGAAGAGGGGGAATTACAGTCAGAGTCAACTGTTGCAAAATTTGCAACAGTTCAACGTGAAGGAAATCGCAGTGTTTCGCGGGAAATCGAATGCTTCAACTTGGATGTTATCATCTCCGTTGGCTATCGAGTGAAGTCGCATCGCGGCACACAGTTTCGCATCTGGGCAACCCAACGCCTGCGCGAATATCTCGTCAAAGGCTTCACTCTGGACGATGAACGCTTGAAGCGTGCAAGCGAGGGCAACTACTTTGAAGATCTTCTTGCTCGCATCCGCGACATACGGTCCTCGGAAAAAGTCTTCTGGCGCAAGGTACTGGATATCTATGCAACGAGCATCGACTACGATCCAAGCCTCGATGCATCTCAAAAGTTCTTTGCCACGATACAGAACAAAATGCATTGGGCTGCCCATGGACATACCGCAGCAGAAGTGATTGCGCGCCGCGCCAACGCAAAGCAACCCAATATGGGTTTAACAGGTTGGAGCGGAAGTAAGCCCCGGAAAACGGACGTTGCCATTGCAAAGAATTATCTCAATGAGCAAGAGCTTGACGCCCTTAACAGAATCGTGACAGCGTATCTGGAATTTGCAGAACTCCAGGCTCGAAACCGAAAGCCGATGTATATGAAAGACTGGATTGCAAAACTGGATGATTTCTTGAAGTTGAGCGAAAGGCAGCTTCTTACGCACGCCGGAACCATCAGCCATGAACTTGCAGTGACAAAAGCGGAAGAAGAATTCGACAAGTTCCACACACAACAGTTGGCAGAGCGCACGGAAGTGGAGAAGGATTTCGATGCAGCGGTTGAGCAGATCAAGAGGCTGAAGCCAGCACAGCCCGGCAAAAAACGGGGGAAGAACAAATGAACCATCATGTCAACGCAATTGCGGGACGCTTGAGTATGCGCCATCCGCAGCGGCACTCGCTGGAAATCCTCGACCGTATCACGGAAAGCGTCCCCCCGAAGAAGGGTGCCTCCAATGTTTTATGATTTTCTCAGGATCGTGACCTCCGAGATCGGACTGGTTCTCAATACTGTCAAAGAGGAGAACGTTACAGAGCTGGTTCAGTCCATACTGGAAGCGAGGCGCGTTGTTGTCCACGGCGCCGGCAGAGTCGGCTTGGCATGCAAAGGCTTTGCAATGCGATTAGGGCAACTGGGGAGAGAGGCGCACACAGTGGGAGATTCAACCGTCCCTTCTATAGGGAAAGGCGATTTGCTCATTGTTGCTTCAAGTTCAGGCGAGACGCAAACCATCTATGATGTCGCTTTGTTGGGAAAAAAGAACGGTGCACATGTTACAGTGATTACCGCCATGCCCGACTCGAGGATTGCAAAATTAGCTGACTCCCTTATAGTCATAAAAGCGCCAACAAAATTTGGTCCGATGGAGGGCGTCAATTCCATACAGCCTATGGCATCGCTGTTTGAACAGTGTCTGCAAGTATTCCTCGACATCATTGTTCTCTTGCTCATGAAGGAAACTCTTCAGAGTCATGATGATCTTTGGAAACGCCATTCAAATGTGGACTAGAGGTCCGATGGTAAACCCCACGACAAGAAAGGACACAAAGACACAACGTCACCAAGAACCACAAAGAAAAGATTTTTTGGAATTTTCTTTGTGTTGCTTTGTGCCTTCGTGACTTTGTGTCCTGATCATGGGGTTTTCAACTGAGTCCCTAGTAGTGCAATGAGGCGGTCAGGCGCTCAGGGTTTCGAAAAAACGACTGATTGCATCTCAACTTCAAATCAACTAAT
>JANNUB010000324.1:0-3564 GCA_031394795.1 Ignavibacteriota bacterium
CGGAAAAACCATGACCCGATCGTGACGAAGTCCGGTTTTCGACTCATGACAAGACATTCGATCGATCGCCTGGTGTGACTTCCAAGCAAGCACTTCCATGTCCAGCGTCCCGAACTCGCCTCCAGTATGATCGCTGCCGTGCATGGACAACGAATACCTTGCCGGATAGTTCTTGAACATCTCCACTACTTTAGAGTTGCTCCTCCGCCAGTTCCAAGAGATGAACGCAATGTTTGTCGCGAAGTTGTGACGCTCCATTTGATTAAGGAGGTCTTGAAAATTCAAAAAACCGTATTGCGGGCTGAGCAAAGGATCATCGATCACAAGGCATGCACTGACTTCCTGGGACTTCCAACACAGATCAGCAAAGGCCCATTTGACGAACATGACAATCGGCGTTGCGGAAAGGAAATGATCCCTGATATCAAAATTTCCCGCGCCTATCTCAGTATCGATGTCAACAATCTTGGAAGCCTTTGATAGGAAGACAGGCACTGCCTGATAATCCGCCTTCAAGAAAACTGTACTGTGTTCATCCAACGTAGCGCTAGAAGCATTTTCTCCGCCACCATCGTGAACGAGATCGGCTCCAGCAGCTGTCTTGCCAACAGGTATTCGCAATCCACTCATCGCGCCACAAAATTGAGGAAACTTACCCGACACGGTCCATTCGCCGAGACCACGATCCACCTGGATGAGCGATGTATGCTCATTGTTCATGATGCGTCTTTCTACTTTCTGGAACGCATCAGCATCATTCCCTGCGTAAACGAAGGCCGAATGGACATGCTCGCCCCAGAGCCGAACGGCCCCCGAATTGCGATCTAACTCTTCTATCACCCTGCACAAAGTGTCTGAAGCGCAAAAGAGTCTGACCTTTGAGAATCTGTCAATGATTGTGTGCTCACCAGCGAAGAACTCTGACGTAGTCAAAACACGGGACGATATTCCAAAAAACCGAAGCACTTTGGTGATGTGACCGTCATCGAACGACGCGCCGGCGTCGGTCAATATCAGTGCTGTCTCTTTCACAACTAGAGTTTCCATGTTTGGAGGCCGTCCGAGTTAGATGCCGCTCGCATTGACGGGCTTCCTCAAAACAACTAGTGACCTCATCGCGCGGGATCTTGCAATTACATTCAGAATAGGCGACAACCTGCCAAGAAGATAGCACATGAATTCTCCCGAAGAGTGAGGGATCCAACAGAAATGTTCGCTCCGTATGACATCTAAACCCGCTTGTCTAAAGGGTGCCGTGTATTCCTCCAGAGTGGGAAGACGGCACTCTTCCTCCTGCACCTCTCTGAGAAAGCGGTTTTTCAGTGCGCTTCGGAAAAAGAGAAATCTGTCATTCATGTCTATCACCACACACACTCCGCCAGGGACGAGCAGATCGGCAATGTCTCTCGCACATTCCAATTCCTTCTTCGCACGATGGCAATACCGAATTGTGTTTACCCCAACAATGAAGTGCACCGAGTTATTCAACCTCGATTTCTCCGTCCCAGAAGCCACTGAAAGGTCATCGATCAGACTTTCGTTCTTAGCGACGTAGAATTCGACTCTGCGCCGCTCCTCCTCTTGAAGATAATTCTTTGTCTCACGCCTTGCGGCTTCGATCAGGACTGGAGAGAAGTCGGTTCCAATGGCCTTTTCAACGCGGATCGAGTCCTGATTCAGCACCGAGACCAAGTGAAGAAGATTCATTGCTCCTCCGCATCCGAATTCCAACGTGCTTATACCTCGCTGCCTGATCTCCTGGGGCAAGAGCGCGAGCGCTTCGGCATAGACGGCTTTGTAATCGTGATCGAGCAGATAACTGATCCCAAATCCAGCAGTGGCTCTGGTGTATTTTACTATCGCATCCTGTGACGTGTACTCTCTGAGGAATGTGTCAGCGCTGTCAGTATTCATGCTTGGCTCCGTAAATCTTATTTTTGTTGGTTCCATGGACAGTTGTGAAAAGCCATTTAACTCTTCAATCGCTTGGCAAAGAAGAGAGGGGCGCTGTACGATGCAAATAAGACATATGATCTCAGTTGTGGGTTGCGAGGCTACTGCTATCAAGGCGTATTTTCGTGTCACCGCTTAGCGCCGAATCGACATAGCGTTGCGAAGAATTTTCGCCGGTCCTTCCTAGGTTGTAGACCCGTAGCCTGAGCCCAGGGAAATTCTTGCCGGAGGCACTGTCTATTTTCGTCCGAGCGACCTCTAATCCATGGCCAGTTTGCTTAAACACAACCGATCGACGGTTTTGAAACCAGGACACCACCGTGCCTGCGCTACTGCACCAGGCACCTTTCCGCTTCAGTCCACAAATCAAGCCGGCGTAGAACTCTCCCCACAATCGTTCAGGCGCAATACTTCGATCGTGCCAGTTGAATGTTACGGCACCGCCGAATTGACGCGCGTAGTCGACAATTTCGCCAATCCGCCTATCAGCTTCCTCGAACGTAAGATTGAGATAGTCCGGATAGAACAATGCCGTATCCATCACATGCAAGGGGAGTTCGAGCAGGTTGGTTGCCTGCAATGGTTTATAGACTTGAGCGGTTCCAGCTCGATACCCGATCGTCTGGTTATACCCAACGGTTGAATCGTAGGAGAAACCTGCCTTCTCAAGAGCCACTGGAGAACTTTCGTTGAAATACAACCAGTGCATTCGTGCCCCAATGTTCTTCGCACCCGTAATGGTCGCAATCTGCGCCATTTCTTCCTGACCTCTTGCGCTGTCTATCCATGCATCAATACCATGCAACCCAATCTCCCGGCCGGAAGCCACCAATGTCTGGAGCCGCTCTGCAATGTCTGCGGCCCCATAGTTCGATGCCCGGATTTGTGGCGCCGGCCCTGATGCTGTCATGCCCGGATTGCCCTTAAATGGCAACACGAAGAAGGTGGAATCCGAGTCTTTTTCTATCGCCAAGTACCGATCGAAGTCATACCAAAAATCTTTTGCAAGACCAAGATGAATGAAGGGCAATCTTGCAGCAGCCGCCCAATTGGTAAAGAGATGACGAACAGGGACGCGGCCCCTGAGCACCCCAAGCAGTGAACCAATAACGGCTCGGTACAAAAAACCGAACATTGTGTGGTCCCATTTATGCTCTCGAATTGAGGGATGATCGACATCGTGGGTGAGGCAAGCAATGAATGTATACCCCGCTGGAATCGGCGGGATTTCGAGCAAGCGGGCACCCGATCCGACAATCAGATTACGCAGAAGCGCAATGTGCATCTCCAATGTCGGGATATCAGCGTTTTCCGGCGGCTGTCCTACTGTGAGCAGAATCCGGATTTCCCGAAACAGATCGTAGCCGACTCGAATATAGGTCGCACTGTTATACAAACTTTGGTATCCGACTGAACTATGAGAGCGTTCCTCCTCCAGAAAAGCGATTTGTTCGTTTCGAAAGGTAATGCAGTCTCCATAGATCGGGATTCGCCTTCCCTTGTATGAAAGATCCCCGCCTTTCTGTTGGGGATCGATCTCTCCCTCCGCATCATATTTTGTCCTCGAACCGCAATAATGAATCAGAAGTTTTACGGGAACAATGGGAAGGT
>JANNUB010000335.1:0-7947 GCA_031394795.1 Ignavibacteriota bacterium
CTCGAAACTCAATCCGATCAATCGCGGCAAGAAGCCTGATGAGTATTTCGCGGAGCCGTACGTCACTTCCGGCAATATCGAAGGACCCGATTCGGCGTTCTACGGTCGCGGCGGCTGGACGTGGTATACAGGCTCTGCCGCGTGGATGTTCAAAGTCGGACTCGAATGGATCCTCGGTGTGCGCGCCGCATTCGACGGATTGCTTCTTGACCCGTGCATTCCCCCAGCATGGGACGGGTTCAAAGTTCGCCGAACATTTCGGGGCGCACAGTATTGTATCGAAGTGAAAAACCCCGATCACGTGAACTGCGGAGTGAAAGAAATGTGGGTTGACGGTGTGAGGCATTGTATGACCCGCGGCGCTCGCGACAAAGTTGTTCCGCAGTTTGCTGAAGGAACAACACATGAAGTCGTTGTTGTCTTGGGCTCTCAGTCCTGAGCGGAGCGAAGGACATCACTGTTGATAATGCTGCGCTCGGTCACGATAAATCGTGACCTTGTTCGAACGAAGCGTCGTGAACGACGCTAGTCCTACCCGGAAGTAACGAAAGAATAAAGGAGGCACATGCGACAAAAATATTTTACAATCATTTTCTCTCTTGTATTCACCTCGCACGCTTTCTCTCAGATTTCCACTGAAGCGCTTCTCGATACGATCCAGCACACCGCGTTCAAATTTTTTTGGCAAGAAGCAAATCCTTCCAACGGGCTCATAAAAGACCGAAGCACGAGCGGCTCGCCTTCGTCTATCGCGTCCGTCGGGTTTGGTTTGAGCGCAATTTGTATCGGCGTTGATCACGGTTGGGTCTCTCGTCCGGCGGCTCGTGACCGCGTCCTGACGACGCTTAACACGTTTTGGAATGGACCGCAGGGTGGCGGCGCGAGCGGCTACATCGGCAACTTCGGATTGTTCTATCATTTCCTAGGAATGAATGACGCGCTGCGCACGTGGGACTCCGAGCTTTCGACGATTGACACGGGTCTGTTGCTTGCAGGCATCATTGATGCGCGGCAGTATTTCAATGGAAGTGATTCAATCGAGACGCGCCTCCGCGCATTGGCAGATTCGATCTACTACCGCATGAATTGGAACTACATGCGTAATAATAATTCCGGGATTATGATGGGATGGAACCCGGG
Source organism: Ignavibacteriota bacterium (assembly GCA_031394795.1). GTDB lineage: Bacteria > Bacteroidota > Ignavibacteria > UBA10030 > UBA6906 > CAADGV01. The sequence continues at coordinate 1,141 of JANNUB010000335.1, forward strand.
CACGGGGTTCTCGGGCTACGGGCAATGGATTGGCTACAACGAAGCGATGATCATGTACATACTTGCGCTCGGCTCACCAACTCATCCCGTTGATCCGGGCGCATGGCTTCAATGGACGTCTGGATACCGGTGGCGAACACACTATGGCTTTTCCTACATCGAATTTGCTCCGCTCTTCGGTCACCAATACTCGCACTGCTGGATTGACTACCGCAACATTGCCGACGACCACATGCGCTTTCGCGGAATATCCTATTTCGAAAACTCGCGTCGTGCAACTCTCGCGCAACGTGCCTACAGCATCGCGAATCCTCTCAACCATCCGGGCTACAGCGATTCGTTGTGGGGCATTACGGCGAGCGATGTTCCCGGCGGCTACGCTGCACGCGGAGCGCCGCCGGCGGAAAATGATGACGGCACAATTACCCCGACTGCTCCTCTGAGTTCCATTCCGTTTGCGCCGGCGGAATGTATTCGAGTCGCGCATACCTTATGGAACAATTACCGCAACCCGCTCTGGACCCAGTACGGATTTGTTGACGCCTTTAACCTGAGAGTTGGATGGTGGTCGGGAAGCATCATCGGAATTGACCAGGGACCGATTATCATTATGATTGAGAACTATCGCACGGGCCGCGTGTGGAATCGCTTTATGCAGAATCCGGATGTGCAACGCGGACTGCAAAGAGCGAACTTCCAGACAATTACGGATGTGAAGGAGAATAACGCGACGCCAAAGGAGTTTGCATTGTATCAGAATTATCCCAACCCGTTCAACCCAACGACAGAGATCAGATATCAGATACCAGAGGTCGGAGGTCAGAGGTCAGTCCGAAGGACTCCTTACGGAGAAGTCAGAAGCGTGACGTTGAAGGTGTTCGATGTGTTGGGAAGGGAAGTTGCGACGCTGGTGAATGAAACCATGACCGCGGGTGTTCACAACGTTACGTGGGACGCATCCGAGTTATCGAGCGGCGTGTACCTCTACAAGTTGAATGCAGGCGGGTGGAGTCAAACAAAAAGAATGCTCCTCGCAAAATAAAGTTAACTATGTTCAGAGAACTCACAGGAGAACTATCATACCGGAAAGAGAAGAGGGTTTCTTCGAAGGACGTGGCGCTTACTGCGCTCGCGGCAATCATGCTATCCTGCAAGGATAGTGGCGCTCCGGTCGAACCGCCGCCGCCGCTCAATCCGGGAAAGATATTGTTTACATCGTTCAGAGGCACTACAGAACAGTTGTACACCATTAAATCCCGATGGATCGGATTTACGTCAAGTGACAAGCAACGACTATTGGCATTTCGAAGGACGCTGGTCGCCCGATGGGGAAAAAATCGTGTGCCGCACACAACCGGGGCCGGGCCTTGACATCGACAAAATGGTTGTGCTCACGCTTGGCGATACGACAAGAAAATATCTCGGCTCCGGCAAGAAGATAGTATGGGATCCGGATGGGGTTCATATTTTCTACATCCTATACCCTCTTGGCATGTCGCAATTTGTCGTTGACGTCAACACAGGGGTTCGACGAGTGTTTTCCCACTCAGTTTTGATCAATGCCATTTCGCCCGACCGCACAGCAGCGCATATCCTCAGTCTTGACTCGCTGGATCAACGGATGAAGTTCGTAGACTATCCGAGTCTCACAAATGAACGGGAACTTGGTCCACCGGGCGCGGGCGGCGCATCATGGTCACAAAACGGGGAGGAAATAGCGTTTGGGTACAGGGCGGATTCGACGAAGGTCGGAAACGATATCTTCGTCATGAAAAAGGACGGGACAAACATTCGGAGAATTACGTATCAACAGCCACTGGTTAGCATTGGCGACATCCATTGGTCCCCCTACGGCTCAAAACTGGTTTTCGTGGCTAACAGACTCAGCGGGGAGACACCAAGGAGTTACCTCTACATGGTAAATGTTGATGGCACTGACTTTCATCGTGTTCTCGATGACCCAACTGTTTACCCTTGTGATTGGTCGAAGTAGTTACAAGTGGCTCTTTCGAGGAAAGGATGTTCAATGAGAAGACGCGTTATATTTGTTGTAGCTTTTCTGTTGAGCAGCGGGCTCGCCGCATCGCAGGAAGCGCGCTTTACGCTCGCGTCAGTTTTCGCCGATAGCATGGTGCTGCAACAACGCAGCAACGTTATGATATGGGGAACAGGAACTCCGGGAACGCGCGTATCTCTCGCGTCATCTTGGAAAAGCACTGCGACAGCGATTGTGGATAGTAGCGGTGCATGGTCGACGCGGCTGAGAACGACGGCGGCAGGCGGACCGCATACGATCACGGTTTCACACGATACGTCAACGATAACGTTGCGCGGCATTCTGCTCGGTGAAGTGTGGCTGTGTTCGGGTCAATCCAACATGGAGATGCCGCTCGTGGGCTGGCCGCCCGACAGTCCGATTGCCAACTCGGCGGAAGAAATTTCCCATGCGCGCTTTCCCTCTCTTCGCATGTTCACTATTGCGCGGTCGAGCTCCTCAGCCCCGAAGCGCGAGTGCAAGGGACAATGGGTCGCATGTTCACCGCAGACCGCGGGCGCGTTCAGTGCGACGGCGTATTACTTTGGGAAAGCGCTTCATCAACGTCTCCGCGTTCCTGTCGGGCTTGTTCATGCAAGCTGGGGAGGAACGTCAATTGAAGCATGGCTGAGTGCAAAATCTCTCTCCGCCTTTCCCGAATATCAACCGGTGTTGAAGGAACTCGCGAATGCCGAAGAGAATATGAAAGCCGTTGATGCCTGGGTCGCGTCCCATACTGTTGGCGAAATGAATCTCGCAACCCGCTCCGGTCCAACGAAGTGGGAGAATCTCGATTTTCAGGATTCCGTGTGCGCGCAGAAAGCGTTTGTTGACTCGTTGTGGAACGACATCTCATTGCCCGTGTGGTGGGAGGAAACTGAACTCGGTGTGTTCAACGGCGCTGTGTGGTTTCGCAAAGCCGTGACTCTCCCAACCGATTGGAGAGCGAAGAAATTAGAATTGGAGCTGGGTCCCATTGACGATACTGATGAAACATTTGTGAACGGAACAAAAATCGGCGCCATGACGGCTGAGGGATTGTGGCGGACCGAACGGAAGTACACAATTCCGGATTCGCTTACGTTCGACTCGACTCTCACCATTGCGGTGCGTGTGCTCGACAATTACGGCGGCGGAGGTCTTTGGGGCAACGGTGTGCCGCTGCAGTTGAAGCGAACGGATACCGCCGCGACTCTCTCGCTCGCAGGGACATGGAAGTACAGACCTGTGGCGGAATTTCGCGCGGGTACGGCGTTCGTCTTCGGTCCGCAACAGCGAGAGCAATTCACGCGCCCAAAGCTGACGATGGATTACTACGGCGTATCGCCGACGACGCTGCACAATGGAATGATTGCCCCGTTGATTCCGCTGACGCTGCGCGGCGCGATTTGGTACCAGGGAGAATCGAACATTCCACGTGCGGCAACATACGCCCGCTTGCAGACGGCGCTCATCGAAGAATGGCGCGCAGAGTTCCGAAATCCTTCGATGCCGTTCTACTTCGTCCAAATTACACCGTTTGCGTATGGCAGCGACGCGCATTCCGAACTTCTTCGTGAAGCACAGCTGCAAACGCTCGCCGTCGCGAACACCGGCATGGCAGGAACACTCGATATCGGCGACCCGCACGACATTCATCCCGCCGACAAAGAGAATGTCGGTAAACGATTGGCGCTCTGGGCGCTCGCGAAGACGTACGGAAAGAAGGTGGCATATTCAGGACCGTTGTATCGTTCCATGGAGGTCGAGAAGAATACTCTCGTCCTCTCATTTGACCACGCGGGAAAGACTCTGGTGATAAAAGAACATCAGGGTGGAAACGAGTTTCAGATTGCCGGAGCGGACAGCATCTTCAAAGCTGCTCGTGTGAGTGTGCGCGGAAAAGTCCTTGTCGTTTCGCATCCCGAGATTGCGCACCCGACGGCAGTACGCTATGGATTTTCGGATGCACCGCAAGCGACGTTGTTCAATTCGGCGGGTTTGCCGGCGCCATCGTTCAGAACCGAATTCTGAGCGAAGCGCCAAAAGAAAGACGTAACCACAGATTACACAGATTCTCACAGATTCTCACAGATGTTTTTTATTGAATTCGATTCTTGTAGAGCGATTCTCCGAATCGCTCATGCGGCGGAATGGGCGATTCTGGAGAATCGCACTACAAGCCTATTGTCATGGAGAGGAATTGTATGAAAACACTACTGATGATTCTCACGCTTCTTGTTCTTCTTCCTGCGGCTCACGCGCAAAAGAACAAGAAGCGCGCACACGAGATCGCGGTCATTGACCCGTTTCTCGATACGCTTCAACGTCGAACCATCCAGTGGTTCCTCGACGTTACGCCGAAGAACACCGGACTCACACCCGACCGCCATCCAACAGCATCTCCGTCGAGCATTGCCGCCGTCGGTTTTGCCCTGACCATCTATCCGATTGCGGTTGAGCGGAAGATGATGACTCGCGCAGAAGCAATCGAACAAACGTTGAACACGCTGCGCCTGTTCGCGAAGCTTCAGGAAAAAGAAAACGCATCGAGTTTCGCTTCGCACAAAGGATTCTTCTATCACTTCGTGAATATGCAAACGGGGGAGCGCGAGTGGAACTGCGAGCTTTCAACGGTGGACACCGGCTTGCTGTTGATGGGCGCTCTCTGCGCGCAATCGTACTATTCCAAAAATACGCCGCAAGAAAAAGAAATCCGTCGGCTCGTTGATACACTCTACGCTCGCATAGACTGGACGTTCTTCACAACAGAATCTCCAGCAATGAACATGAGTTGGAAACCTGACAAAGGGTTCAACCACAGCTTGTGGCTTGGTTACAACGAAGCGGTATTTCTCTATGTGCTTGCGCTCGGCTCGCCGACTCATCCGCTTCCGTACGCGTCGTACGAAAAATGGCTCTCAACATATTTATGGAAAGAACACTATGGACAAACGCTTGCGAACTTCATGCCCTTGTTCGGACATCAATACGCACACTGTTGGATTGATTTCCGCGGCATCAAAGATGCGTTCAGCCGGGAGAAGGGAATTGACTACTTCGAGAATTCGCGACGCGCTGCATTTCTGCATCGAACGTATGCGATGAAGAATCCGCATCAATGGGTTGACTACTCCGATTCGATTTGGGGATTGACTGCGTGCGACGGTCCGAAGGACACGACGTTTGAAGTGAAGGGAATAGCGCGACTGTTCCGCTCATACTCAGCGCGAGGCACAGGCGCGGAGGAAGAAGTTGATGACGGCACAATCGCTCCGACTGCGGCGGCGGGCTGCGTTCCGTTCGCACCGGAGATTGTTATTCCTGCGCTTAAAGCGATGAAGAACAAATACGGCGACAAGCTCTGGACGAAGTACGGCTTCGTTGACGCGTTCAATCCAACCTACATCACCGACAATATGCCGAACGGTTGGTTCGATAAAGACTATCTTGGCATTGACCAGGGTCCGATTGCCATCATGATCGAAAACTATCGGAATGGTTTTGTGTGGAAGACGATGAGAACGAACAAGTACATCGTCGCGGGATTGAAGAAAGCGGGGTTCACGGGTGGGTGGCTTGACGTCGCGAAGAATGAAAAATGAAAAAGGAAAAATGCAAAAGGAAAAAGTTGAGGAGAGAAAGTCAGAATAGCTTTGCGTAGTCGCGAGCGCCGTGAAAGATGCGGTCAACCCAAATTGTATTTCCTTGAATCAGATAGAACGCCAGATAATTTCCTATGATGAGGTAGCGATAGCCCTTTGCGGCAAGTCGCTCATCGCGTGCAATAGCGCCGAGTCGCGGGTTTGTCTTTAACAGCGAAAGCGTTCTCTCGATTTTTGAAATCATCTTCTGTGCTGCAGTGACATTGTCTTCAGCGATATAGCGAATGATTTCAGTGTAATCAAGTTCTGCTGGCAGCGTGAGCCTTACTCTATACTTTGCCCGTGGCACGAAGTCGTTTCCGTAGTTCTTTTGTCACTTGTGCAAGAGGTTTTCCTTTGTCCCCGTTTGCGCGACTACGTTCGGCGACTTCCAGCTTACTGAAAACGTCGAACTTGTGCTGGATATTGTTGTAGTGAGCAAGCGACATGACGACCAGATTGCGTTCGCCGTTTCGTGTAAGGAAAATTGGTTCATTGGTTTCGTGCGCGAGTCGCGTTAGCCGATTAGTATTCGTTCGCATTTCGGAAATAGGTTTTATGACAGGCATGATAACTCCTTTGTTGTTCCTCTCAAGATTATATCATTTAATTGATAAAGTCAAGTTCGCCATCGTCCTCACGGCTTGGCTTCTCATTCCACATTTTTCATTCTCTCAACCCAAACTCCTCGATGACTTCGAGTCCCTCGACGGCTGGCGAGCGCTTCCCTCGCAAGGCGCGAAGCTCGCGTTGACCAGCGAAGCCGGTAAAACAGGCAAAGCGCTCGTTATGAACTTCGAGCTGACCGGCGTGTATGGCTACACGATTGCGCAAAAAGATTTTCCGATGGCGCTGCCCGACAACTACGAGTTCACGTTCGACATGCGAGCGGATGCGCCTGTCAATAATTTTGAGTTCAAGTTGCTTGATGACAAAGAGAATGTTTTTTGGATAAAGAAGCTGAACGTCGAGTACCCGAAGGTGTGGACAAAGCAGCGCATCAAGAAACGGCACATTACATTCGCGTGGGGACCGCAACGCGGCGGCGAGATTCGCAGGGTGGCGAAGATTGAGTTTGTGGTTTCGACTGCCACGGGCGGCACGGGAAAAGTGTTCATTGGCAATTTCAAATTCGAGCCGATCGATGAT
>JANNUB010000355.1:0-8584 GCA_031394795.1 Ignavibacteriota bacterium
CCGATCAGGTGCAGCCGATGGTTACACGGTTATCAGACTATCGGTATGCGAACGATTCAATTCTTCTGCTCCAACTGATTGTATGTGACAACCTTTTTTTCTTCTTCCAGTGGATCGTTGGGATTGGCGGTAATGGTAGACCAAATGAGCTAAACAAGTCTTCGGCATAAAACAAAAAGGGCGTCAGCAAGTGCCGACGCCTTCGTGATTGGCCACCATTCAATTTTTCAGTTTTTCTTCGACAACATTTAGCGTGAACCAGATCAGCACACATCCGGCGACAACGCTTGAGATTACAAAAACGTTTTCATTCAGCCCAAAAGCCTTGAACATCGGGTAAACGAGGGCAAGAATGAGCGTTATTGAGGTTGTCGTAACAACTCTCAACAATGACAATTTCATAAGTTATTTCACAATGTGGATTTCTGTATTCTTCAATTCTATTTACGAAGTTCCCGTATGAATGAGATTAGGAAATGAAGGATCGCCATTACGTGTGACATAAGACGAATCGCCTCTGCATACCACTCGGCGTTTGGAAATAATAATCTGAAAATAATTTCGACAACTTTCACAGAAACGAATACGGCAATTGCTTCAACCGTAGATTTGGCAATTTTGTTAATAAGCGCATTCCTGCTTAGATAATTCAAGAACACGCGCATATGGTCTCTAAGAAACATAATAAATGCAGAGACCATCTTTTTCATGAATCACCTGCAGGAATAGCTACTACTTTCATGATTTTTTCCTCCATGGATTATGGAACATTAGTGAATTATGAGAACGATCCTGAAAAGAAAAACCGAAAGTTTCGGTCGAGACCTACGCTGTCATAAGGTCTGCTGGGCAAACCATGCTCGCTTACCGCCCTGCTCTATTCCGAACTCCCTGCCGGCAAGGCAACCGACACTAGGCTCATCTTCCCGATGATATTTGCCATCGGTGTGAACGAGAGTATTGAAGGATTATTCTCATTTCTGCTAACAAACAAAGGAAAAGCTTAGTTCCAATCCGTTAGGCGCTTGCAAGCCTTCCGAAATATGCAAAAAGCAACTTTAATGGAGGATAACAATGAAAGTAGCCAGAGTAAGCATTGCAACAACGGTATTTGCTGTTTTTGTATACTTCTTGTCTTGCTCATCACCGAGTAATTCGCTATCTAACGAAGCAACCCGTGAAGCTCAAAAGTTATTCGATTTATGTTATAGCAAGTGTGGAGATTCATTCTATAAACAAGAATTCCATAAACAAGTTTTCCAATACAAAGATGTTACTATAGAAATACGGACCGATGAATTAAGCGAAGCAAATAAAATGAATGGCATGGTGTGGAGGGGAAGAGTCGAGCATCACTGTAATTTATCCAGAAGTTCGAACGGCGATGGAAAAGGCGGACGACTATGGAGCGAGTGGAGGAGGGGTATACCGGGTTTTGCCTCCCGCTACTTAAGGAAGTACAAGAATGGCAAATGGTCAGCGTCGATCCTCCCGGAGTATCATGTAATAGATATGGAAAAGGCATTAGAAGAAGTGCGCCAGGAGTGTAGTGATTCAAGAATTGATTGCCAAGAGATAGCACTGATTAAAGAGCGGCAACTGTAGCGATACAGGAAAGTCAATTGTTAGTTGCGGAGGCATATCAAATGCACAATATAAATCACCTTATATGGCTCATGGCGCATTTTAGAATTACAAATCACTACAGTAGCCTAAAAAGAATCACTCCGCGCCTAACAACCGCATGCAGTGGAGCGCGGCGAGCGAGTTTCTCATGGTTCTATCAGTGCTGTGCGCCGCGCCCACTGATGCGGGGCGTTAGACCGCCGGACAGACGTCGATACTGGAGGCACACGCAAGCATGCCCTGGCAACAGAGATTGATCGACTTTCTGTTGGGGCACCAGAACGCCGGTCCGCTGCTTGACACAGTACGCGACGGTTTCTGGCTGTTCGTTGCAGCCCTCGTCCTCCGAGTGTTTAGTTTCGCTATCGAGCTTGTGCTTGGCCCAAGCAGTCTAATCGAAACCGTTCACGAAGGCTTGGTTTACGCAGCGGTAGTTGGACTGGCCTGCCGCACGTTGAAGAGAATCTTCGATTGGATTCGTAAAGGAGACTATTAAATTAAATGCAGGTTAAAACTCGCAACACAACGGGCGTTTTGAGCACGGCGTGGGGCTACGCCTTTGTCGTCGTAGCGCTCGGCGCCGCATGGTGGACCGTTATGAGGAGCCTCTTGAGCTTGCCCTTCGAGATGACACTTGGGTCCCTTGTGATCCTTATCGGGGCACTTACCTGGATTTCTACGCCTGCTGCTGCCAATGGTTCGAGGACCGCGGCCTAACGAGGCGCTGTAGGCGACGGCTAAAACCGGGCCGCGCCTGAGCGCCTGCGTCGTTATGCTGCAAAATCGCATACTAATCAATAGTTGGGCGGCGGGAGTCTCAGTCTCGCGCACGGCCGGGTTCCACCTGAACGTCGTCTCGCTAGGACTGATCCAGGGCTACCTATACCCACGCCACACTGAGGTGATCGCACGTGAATGACACACCATCCTCCACTCCGGAAGTGGAACTGCTCCTCGTCGACTCATACGACGAAGTACTTGGACCCAGCGGCGGCAGAGGATTCACCGAGCTCGGCAGGGTTCTTGAGCCTTCTGATGTCAATCCCGGGGAAAGCAGGCAACTACTCGACCGCATTCACAGCGAGGCCCTTCGCGTCGGTCTCAAGGCCAGAACTACGGAAACCCGCAGGGCCCGTAACATCAACCGATTCGATTTTGGGACACACACCAATATTGTCGCGACTCTCGTCGCGGCAGGCGGCGGCGCTCTTGTGGCACTCCTCAAGGGAACGCGCCCCCTTCTGGTCCAGTGGCTCAAGAATCGCTCCAGTCGCTCCGTTACGATAAAGCGTGGCGACACCACGATCCATATCGCAGGCGATAGCAACATCGCCGAGGCGGTCAAGGCGCTCGAGCATCTCGAGACTACAAGGCCCGCGGCGACCCCAAAGAAATCGATGAAGCAATCCTCGAAGCCCCGCCGTGCGAGCAAGGGAAAAGGCAAACACAGCTAGGGGCGCCGCCGCCTAACCCGTCGTTGCAGCGGACTCGCTTCGCTCGCTGCGGAACTCCATATCGTTAGGCAGCGCAAACCAAACTTGGAGACGGTGCCTTAATGCACGAACACATCTATCAGAAATTGCTAGCAGTAGCTCGCTCTCAGCGAGTGACAACCTATCAGGAGATTGCTCCATTGGCAGGTCTTGACATGAGCAATCAGGCAGACAGGAATGAGATTGGACGACTGCTCGGCGAGATTTCAACAGTCGAACATCAGCTAGGACATCCGCTTCTCTCTGCTGTTGTCATATTGAAGGAGCACAATATTCCAGGAGACGGTTTCTTCACCCTCGCTAGAGAGCTACACGTGCACGACGGCAATGACGATTTCCTGTTTTTCATTCAAGAGCTACGAAGGGTGCACGACTTTTGGCACAATCAATAGGGGTCTCATTCTGGAGCTGATCAACCATCAATCAACGGAGGAGTTGTATGTACGACAAAGCTGTTCATAGTTTTTGTTCTGAGTTTTACACCGTTGCGAAATCAATTGAGGTTGTAGTAAAACTGCGCGGGGGACCAAGTCGCATACGGATTGATGCGCTAAGAAGTGAGATCGAGGGTAGATTTTCTACCAAAGCGTACATTGAGGAATCCCTTACGCTTCAACCAACATACCCACAAACCAGTGGGTCATTCCAACGGAAACCAGAAGAATTCAGAGTGTGGGTAGACTATGACCTGCCTTGGGTGGATTCGGACTCCGCCGATGGTGCACTAAGGCGAGCTGTTGGTTTCCTAGCAGAACGAGTCACCAAATAGTTGGTTCGCATGCGCTGCCTAACCTCTTCAAAAAGGAAAGAGTCCCCGCCACAAAGCGGCGGTTCCGCTTTGCTGTTCCGCTCTTTGGAATCCCGCTAGTGAGCGAACGACGAAGCGGAATCCAAGAGCGGGAGATTTCGCTCCGCTTTACGGAGTCCCGAAAAGCGGGACACTAAGCGCTCAACAAGAGGATAGATCCCTCCCGTGACGAGCGGAGAGTCGCTTCGCCCCAATATGGTATTGGTCGAAGTTTGTTCTTCCAAGTTGCTCGACCTCTTCAATAATTTATTCGATTGATTGGCTGCCCTTTTCTTATCCGCCCCGTCCCTTGCTTGCTTCTCTCCCTTCTCTCTAATAGGTTACATTACTGATGCTACGCAAATCTACTTTTTACAAGTTTCGTAGGGACACGACTCAGTCGTGTCCTGCTGGGATGCAACGAAATGCGTTAGTTCTACTACAAGAGCAGGACATGCCGGAGGCATGTCCCTACGAAGAAATCGAATTAGGAGAAGATTGCCTATGCACAACTTGAGTGTGCGTAACGTCAGTTACATTAGTTGACCAAAGGAGCAATCCCATGAACCGAACATCACAACACCCAATGCGTGTCGAATCCGACAGTATGGGAAAAATCGAAGTGCGAGCAGATGCCTATTGGGGCGCGCAAACAGAGCGTTCGCTGCATCACTTCAACATCGGTCACGACAGGATGCCTCTCGACGAGTCGAGTCGTCGACCTGAAATGATCAGGGCGCTCGGCATTTTGAAAAAGTCTTGTGCACTTGTGAACGAGAAGCTCGGCAAACTCTCTTCGGAGAAGGCAAAGCTCATCGTACAGGCAGCCGATGAAGTCATCGCCGGAAATCTGAACGACCATTTTCCGTTGAGCGTTTGGCAAACGGGCAGCGGCACACAGACGAACATGAACGCTAACGAAGTTATTGCGAACCGCGCCATCGAAATTGCCGGTCGACGACTCGACTCGTCGAGAGGCGTCCTGGGGAGCAAAATCCCAATCCATCCGAACGATGATGTGAATATGTCGCAATCGTCGAACGATGCGTTTCCGACAGCCATGCACATTGCCGCGGCGGAGCGAGTGCACAACGACTTGATTCCGTCGCTCAAAAAACTGCACGATGCAATAGACGCGAAGGCGAAAGAATTTGCATCCGTCGTCAAGATCGGGCGAACGCACTTGCAGGATGCGACTCCACTTACTGTTGGACAAGAGATGTCGGGTTGGGCAAATTTGGTTGAGCGTGATATTGAACGATTGAAGCTTGCACTCGACGGACTCTATGATCTCGCAATCGGCGGAACTGCCGTTGGTACAGGGCTAAACTCGCATCCCGAATTTGGTGAACGTGCGGCTGCGATGATTGCTGAACTGACGGGACTGCCGTTCCGCTCGCACCCGAATAAGTTTGCCGCTCTTTCGGCGAGCGATGAGCCTCGCCTTCGGCGGGCGGCGCATTGAACACGCTTGCCGCTTCACTCATGAAAATTGCCAACGATATTCGCTGGCTTGCTTCCGGTCCACGCTGCGGACTTGGTGAGCTGATTATCCCCGCCAATGAACCCGGCTCATCCATTATGCCCGGCAAAGTCAACCCGACACAATGCGAAGCAATGACGATGATTGCAGTGCAAGTGCACGGTGCAAACGCCGCAATCGCGTTTGCCGGCTCGCAAGGGAACTTTGAGCTGAACGTTTTCCGTCCCGTCATCATGTACAACTTCCTTCATGCGGTGCGGCTGATGTGCGATGTGTGTCCGAATTTCATCGAGTATCTTATTGATGGCATTCGTCTCAATCGGGAACGGATCGATTGGTATGTCGAACACTCACTCATCCCGCCGTTAGCGGGATTGACTCCGAAGATCGGGTACGACAAAGCGGCGAAGATCGCTCACACGGCGCACGAAGAGAACATCAGCCTCAGAGAAGCGTGCGTAAAGCTTGGCTACCTGAGCGGCGAGGAGTTCGACAACATTGTTCGACCTGAAACGATGACACATCCTTAGCATTGATGTCGAAAACATGCAAACAAAACATCGAAGGAGAAGGGAGGAGAGTTGCAACACGCCTTCTGGTTGTTTCTGCTGATGCGATTGAGTAGCTTTTGAGCAGGAGTCTAACACGTGAACTAGTAGGGTAGGCGTAAGTCTAATTAATAGTTAGGCCGCTCGAAGTCACGATCCATTCGAAAGGAGGAAGACATGGCAATTCTTGCGATGTTCGAGGTGAATGGGGCGACCTCATCCAAATACGATGAGGTCATCCGTCGACTTACGGAAATCGGACAAAGAGTACCGGACGGACAAAAGTACCACATCTGCTATGGCGACAAGGAGCGCCTGCAGGTGATAGACGTCTTCGAAAGTCAGGCCAAGCTTGACGCCTTCGGCGCGAAGCTCATGCCGATCCTGCAAGACATGGGTATCGAGGCAAAGCCAACAGTCTTCGATGTCTACAACATCATTGAAGGGTAGCTCCCCGCGTGGCGTACGTGCGGGAGAATTTTCGTTGCGGCGGGTTAGCCGCAGTCCGTTAGGCAGCAACAAACATAAGAGGAGTACCCTACATGCGAGCCTCAGCAAGTTTCATCGTTGGTTTATCAATCGCGGTTATCTCTTCGTCATTTGCTCAAGTCGTAAGGCCCTTCCCAGAGGGCATTGGCTTCGAAATCGGCGGTGGTCATAATGCTGCAATATGGCATTTCAGTAATTCCTCTCCCGAACGCTATGTCGATAACGAGTTTTCAAGATCACAGTTCTGGTTCTGGTACACTCCTACAGTGCGACTAAGTTACACTGTTTTCCCGTTCGGGCGTACCGAGATAGTTTCTTTTGTTGAGTACAACCGATTCGGAGGTAGAAGCAAAGAGACACAAGGATTCGAGGACGCGTACTTGTTCGATGCAGTCGGCTTCGGGATTCTCAGCAAAATTCCTGTTTTCGGTTTTACTGTCGGTCCTGGCTTCAAAACAAATCGCCACCTAAAGGTGTCCGGAAGATTGCTGAAAGCTCCACCGAACGCCAATTATACGTCTGAGTTGGATGTTACCGGCTCGCATCGTCGATCATCAGTTGATATCGGTATGCGCGTTGGCTGGAATATTTCTCACTGGAGCATTGCGGCTGAATCATGGTTTGGGCTGACTCAACTTGAGTCAGAGGCTCGCGATCCTAATGTCGACATTTATCAGCGTCACTTTCGAGTGTTGTTGGGATATCAACTGTAATCTTTGTTGCTGCCTAACCTCTTTAAAAAGGAAAGAGTCCCGCCAGAGGCGGATCTTCGACAAGAGGATAGATTTTCCTTCTGGGGAAGCAAAGTAGTACTTCACCCATATGTGGTTCTGGTCAAAAAGTTCTTTGACACAACACAGCTTCTTGTGTGACGGCTGCCTGCTATCAGAGTTGTCTGCGCACATGAGTGGCGACCAAACCTCTTTTCGGGCTGATGATGTTGAGGCGCGAGACTCAGCGCCCATCACTGTTCCGCTGATTGCGGAACGATCCCCGACAAGGAGCGCCTGCAGGCGTCATGCTTGGCCTGACTTTCGAAGACGTCTATCACCTTCGGCGCGAAGCTCATGCCGATCCTGCAAGACATGGGTATCGAGGCAAAGCCAACAGTCTTCGATGTCTACAACATCATTGAAGGGTAGCTCCCCGCGTGGCGTACGTGCGGGAGAATTTTCGTTGCGGCGGGTTAGGCACGGTTTAGTAACCACATTAGGAGAAATCACCATGAAACACATCATCAAGCGACTATGCGTCATCACCGTCTGCATCTGGTGCATACTCGTCGGCTCGGCGCAGGCAAATGTCCTCACCAGTCAACGGAGTGACCGACAGGAACCCGGGACCGACGCGAAGACAAAGCAGGGTGCGAAGGCACAGGGAGCGCGCACCACGCCGCTTCGGCAGCCTGGTGCGCGCTGGCAGCGTATCTCGTTTCCGGACGGCAGCGGCAGCATCGCGCTGCCGCCCGGCTGGCGGATCAACAACGCGCAGAGCGCTTCGGCTGAGTTGCAGGGGCCGAACGGCGAAGCGGTCGCGGTGGGCATCACGATGCCGGTCGGCCCACAGCAGTTCGGCGCACCCGGCGTGCTTGCCGCGCCATACCTGCTGCCGGGCGATGCCTACGCAATGGTGTCGGAGTTCTCGGCGCAGAAGACCGGGCAGTCGGCGCAGGTACGCATCATTGAGCTGACCCCGACCGCGCCGCTGACGCAGAACAGCCGCGCCGCCTACCTGCTTGCGGATCAACTGACACTCGGACGGCGCTACCGCTCGTTCGCGCTGGTCAACACGGCAGATCTCGGCAACGGCTACTGGCAGTACTACATGACCCTGCTGACCGCACCCGCCGAGATCTTCCCCCAGGCGCTCCCGCTGATGACCGAGGTCTGGCAGTCGTGGAGCATCAGCCAGGGCGAGATGAATCGCCGGACCGCCCAGGCCATGCTCACCATGCAGGAGACCAACCGGATCATGCAGAGCACCGCCGAGGGCCGGCGCACGACCGAGTGGCATCAGCGCCTGACCGGGATGACGCTCCAGGGCCGCTGGGTGATCGAGGACACCACGACCGGGCAGCGCATGGAGCGCTCGCAGCAGGAGATCAACGCCCTGTTCGAGCAATTCCCCGGGCGGTACCGCGTTGTCCCCTCGGGCCAAC
>JANNUB010000348.1:0-3556 GCA_031394795.1 Ignavibacteriota bacterium
CAGGGTTAAGAGAGATAAAAAATGTTCGGCTCCGTTCCAGCTTCAGGCAGCATCGTGTGATGCTTGCGCGAATTCAGCAGCTTGCTGACGTTGCTGTTCGGGTCATCCAAATCGCCGAAGTACATGCAATGCGTCGGACAGACAGAAACGCACGCAGGGTCAAGTCCTTTTTCCACGCGGTGGATGCAGAACGTGCACTTGTCCGCGTAGCCGTCCGGATGAATGAATCGCGCATCGTACGGACACGAAGCAACACATGCCTTGCAGCCGATGCATTCATTTTTTTCCACCAACACAACGCCGCCTAATTCATGCACATAGCTCGCTCCCGTTGGGCAACAGCTTACGCACGGCGGGTTACTGCATTGATTGCAGCGCTCCGAGCGAATCTCCATCGCGAGCGTCGGGAATGTGCCGTTCACATCCTGCACAATCCAATCGCGGTTGTAGCCTTCGGGGACGTTGTTCTCCGTCTTGCAGGCAACAACGCAATCCATGCATCCAACACATTTTGCCGTATCAATCACCATTCCGAATCGCGCCATGACTATGCCACCTCGCTTTCGATGGTGACGAAGTTCATGTTCGACGCGGTTCCTCCCATGAGCGGGTCGGTCACGTAACGCGTCAAGAGCTGTGCGTCGCTCGCACCTTTACCGAAAGCGAACTTCAGACCCTTTGCATTGTGCCCGAAGCCGTGCACCATGTACACGCAATCGGGACGAATCCGTTGAGTTGCCTTGACTTTGATTCTGTTGCTCACGACGCCGTCCTGGTTTTTCAGGCGAACATAGTCGCCGCTCTTCACTTCCAATCGCGCAGCCACATCGCTATTCACCCACACTTCGTTTTCGCTCATCATATCCATGAGGACGCGATTCGTTTGCGTTCGGCTGAATGAATGGACCGGCGCCCGTCCGTACAAAAGTCGGAACGAACCGGCTGGCCCGCTCGCGGGACGATTGTATTTCGGCACAGGATCGAATCCGGCTTGCTGAAGTTGCATGGAATAGAATTCGATTTTCCCCGACGGCGTTGCGAACTCCGCCGGAACGCCTTCATCGAAATAAATCGGCTGTTTCGCTCCACGGATGATTCCGTTCTTCTTCAGTTCTTTGTAACTCAAGCCTGCGGCATTCAGTCTGTGCTTGAAATATTCTTCGATGTCATTCCATGGATAGTATCGCCCGATACCAAGTTTCTCCGCAAGTTTCTTCGCCATCCACCAATTTGGTTTTTGATCGTCGGGCGATTCAATGACCGGTTGACGCAGGGCGACGAACGGCTCGCGGAACCACTCGACATTCAAATCATCGAAGCGTTCGAGATACACCGACTCCGGCAGCACAACATCCGCCCAGCCTGCAATCTCACTCGGAATCACATCAATCACGACAAGCAAATCCAGATTCTGAATTGCCTTGATGGTTTCGTTCTCGTTCGGCAATGCGTGCAGCAGGTTCGTCGCGTACACAAACCATCCCTTGACGGGATACGGTTTGCCCGTAATTGTTGCTTCGCGAATTCCTGTCGTGATCGTTTCGTGCGCGAACGGATACTTGTGATCAGGATTATCAACTTTCCCTTTTGTCGATTGCGGGTACGCGGGATAGGGATATGCCGGTACATCCATGCTGACTGGCGTGTAGAATCCGCCTTTGCGTCCCCAGCTGCCGAGCAGCGCGTTCAGCAACGCGATTGCGCGGCTCCGCTGCGCATCATCGCCGTACCATGTTACATGGCGACCGGGATGCACGAGCGTCGCGGGTTTGAAACGCGCCATCTCACGCGCAGTTTCGCGAATCACTTCTGGCTCAATTCCCGTTTCGGGATACGCCCACTCGGGAGTGTAAGATTGAATTGATGCCGCGAATTGCTCGAAGCCGAAGCCGTAGTTCGCGACATATTCTTTGTCGTAGATGCCTTCGTTGACGATGACATTCATCCACGCGAGGAGCAGCGCGATGTCGGTGCCTGGTTTGATGGGGAGATAATGTTTCGCTTTGCTCGCGGCGACGGAGAATCGCGGATCAACGACGATGATGCTCGCACCTTTCTCAATCGCCTCGGCAAACTCCTGCACCTGCGTGTTGTGCATGTTCTCGCCCAAATGGCTGCCGATGAGAACAAGGCATTTCGCGTTCTTGATGTCCGTTCGTTCGGGCGAGCTGACGTCTTCGCCAAACGTGAGGCGGAAGCCGACGTCTCTCGGTCCACGGCATTGTGCGAACGACGGCGCGGAGATGTTCGGCGTGCCGAATGCTTTCATCGTGTGCTTGAAGAAGTTGCCGCCGATGCCGTGACTGAAGAGCGCAACCGCTTCCGGTCCATAACTCGCTTTGATCTTCTGCATCTTCTCGGCGATGTAACTCATCGCTTCATCCCACGTCACCTCTACCCATTGCTCTTCGCCGCGATTGTTCCTGCGGATGAGCGGTGCTTTCAACCGATCCGGATCGTAATGGGCTCCGACTCCGCCCGTTCCTCGCGGACACAACCGTCCGTTGCTCAACGGATCGTCGGGGTTGCCTTCAACTTTCCAAAGCTTCCCATCGTTGACGTACGCGATTGCGCCGCATTTCCAAAAGCAGATATCGCAGAAGGTCGAGATTTTTTGGACGCCTTGCGTTACCTTGGTGCTGAGTGCTTTGGTAGTTTTCAGCAGAGCTGTACCTGCGGCTGCAACGCCAATCGTCGCTCCGCTGATTTTCAAAAACCTTCTTCGGGAAATCGAATTCATAGTTTACTCATTGCGTTGATCACCGTTGTGTTTGCAGCAGGTTCAGAAGGATGTACCGTGTACGATGCAATGGTGCGTTTCAATGAGTGGCAGCTTGCCACATCGGTGTACACGGCGCATGCGCGACATTCCGCGCTGCGGCACTCCCACGATTTTCCGCTCAGCATCCAGCACGGTTTCCCGCTGCTTGTGAAGGCCGGGCATTTCTCGCGGATGTCTGCGGGACAATTCTTGATCTTCCAGCAGGGAATGAGTGAAAGCATATGGCGGATGCCGGCGATGCTCACTTTTTCCTCGTTGATCATTTTGCGAAGACACCTGATGCGCTCGATATCCGACTCTGTGAAGCGCCGATGCCGTGAGTGCCTGCGGTGCGGAATGATTAGTCCTTCCCGCTCGTACATGCGGATGGTGGAAATAGATGTTCCTACAAGGTCGGCGGTCTCGCCGATGCCGTAGAAAGCGGCTGGAGTATTTGCAGAGGAATCTCTCATGGTACAGTACAAGAATCTGCATTTATGAATGCAGGTTTTGTGCCAGTGGTAAGTTGCTCATAGTGAGCGATTTTCGACAAGTTCAGAGCGTGCGATTCTCAGAAGTCAGAAAACGGCGACGTTCATTCTCAAGAGTGAGAAAGGGTCTATGCAATGCAGGAGGAGTGAATGGGGGATGAAACGAGGTTGTTGTTGTGCTCGAGACGTGGACGAGAACTTCGATTCTGCGTTGAACAAGTTCGGATTATCGGCATTTCCTTTCAGAAAACGAAAACCACTCGGCTTTTCGTCCACGTCTCTCGGAGGCGAGCGGCTGCCTCGC
>JANNUB010000360.1:0-2302 GCA_031394795.1 Ignavibacteriota bacterium
AAGACCCCATCATCGGACGTTGGGTCATCATCTCCACCGACCGCGCCAAGCGCCCCACCGATTTTTCCCGCGAGTCCACCAAGCCCAAGGGAGGCTTCTGTCCCTTCTGCTACGGCAACGAAGGCAAGACTCCGCCGGAGATCCTGGCATATCGTCCCAACCCCGGCGGCGCGCCGCCGCCCCCGGACAGCCCGGGGTGGCTGGTGCGCGTGGTCCCCAACAAGTTTCCGGCGCTGGGCATCGAAGGCGATCTCGACCGTCAGGGCGAAGGCCTGTTCGACCGCATGAATGGCGTAGGCGCGCACGAAGTAATCATCGAGACGCCGGATCACCAGAGCACCCTGGCCATGATCTCCGAGAAATCCATCGAGTCTGTATTGTGGGCCTACCGCGACCGCGTGCTGGATTTGAAGAACGACCGCCGCTTCCGCTACATCCTCATTTTCAAAAATCATGGCGAAGCCGCCGGAGCCTCGCTCGAGCACACCCATTCGCAGCTCATCGCGTTGCCCATTGTGCCCAAACGCGTCCGTGAAGAAGTGGATAGCGGCAAGCGTTACTTCAACGAAAAAGAGCGTTGCATTTTTTGCGACATGATTCGCCAGGAAAAGCAGGCCGGCACCCGGGTGATCACCGAGAACGAGGATTTTCTGGCCATCGCGCCCTATGCCCCGCGCTTTCCCTTTGAGACCTGGATCCTGCCGCGCCAGCACAGCTCTTCCTTCGAGAATAATCAGACTCCCATTTACGTCAGTCTGGCCCGCATGATGAAGGATTGCTTGATGCGCCTCGACAAGGTGCTGGCCATGCCCGCCTACAATTACGTGATCCACACTTCGCCCATCGGCGAGGAAATCAACGACCATTATCACTGGCACATCGAAATGATGCCCAAGCTCACCAAAGTAGCGGGCTTTGAGTGGGGCACAGGTTTTTATATTTGTCCCACGCCGCCGGAAGAAGCCGCCCGCTTCCTCCGCGAAGCGCAGCTTTAGCATTGCCCAAGCCAAACGCGTCGTCATTCTGAGGCCCGGTTAACGGGCCGAAGAATCTCGATGGCCAATATGTAGCCACAGTGTCCGGAAATGTTGAGCGGAGAAATGCCATGTCGCGGTCTTTCTTGATTGTATTCATCGTCGCTGCCTTGATCATTCTGGGGCTGCTCTTCTTGATTGGCGGCGAAATCGTCATCCAGGATGGTTCGGCCCTGGTGCTCCATCTGGGTGGCTCTATCGAAGAGCAACGTCCCGGTGGCGCCCTGAGCGCGCTCACCGGCCCGCCTACGCTGCTGATCCACAACATCCTGAACACCATTCGCACCGCCAAGACGGACTCGCGCATCGCCGGTCTAGTCGTGAAAATCACCCCTCTGGACGCGGGCTGGGCCAAGGCGGATGAGATTCGCAACGAGATTCTGGATTTTCGCAAGGGCGGCAAACCGGCCATCTGCTACCTGGAAGGCGACATCATCGGCAATCGCGAATATTTCCTGGCCACCGGCTGCGACAAGGTGTGGATGATTCCCACCGCCCATCTCGGCGCCACCGGCATGATGGCCCAGGCCACGTTTTACAAAGGCGCTCTGGAAAAGCTGGGCGTCGAACCGAACATGTTCGGCATCGCCGAATACAAGACTTATCGCAACCAGTTCAACGAAAAGAAATTTACTCCCGCGCACCGCGAATCCACCGAGTCGCTGCTCCACAGCATTTACCAGCACTACGTGGCGGAAGTGGCCAAGACCCGCAAAATGGACCCCAAAGCGTTTGCGGCTCTGCTCGACGAAGGGCCCTATCTGGCCAGTGAAGCGGTGGAAAAGAAGCTGGTGGACCGCCTGGCCTATTGGGATCAGGTGCAAGCCTACTTCGATGAAAATCACTCGGGCTGGAAGCCGGTAACCTTGCCCCGTTACACCAAGGAAGTTCCCAACGACGGTTTCGAGAGTATCGCCGTGATTCGCGCCACCGGCTCCATCGTCATGGGCGGTTCCGGGTTCGATTCCTGGCAAGGCTTCATCATGGGCTCGGATTCGGTGGCTGCGGATATTCGCCGCGCCCGCCAGGACGAAACGGTGAAGGCCATCGTGTTGCGCGTGGATTCTCCGGGAGGCTCGCCGGGCGCCAGCGAAGTGATCCGCCGCGAAGTGCAACTGGCCAGGGAAGTGAAGCCCGTTGTGGTTTCCATGTCCGACGCCGCGGCTTCCGGCGGCTATTGGATCGCCATGGGCGCCACGAAGATTGTCGCCGCTCCCACCACCATCACCGGTTCCATCGGCGTGGTCTTCGGCAAGTTCAACCTCTCC
>JANNUB010000381.1:0-2791 GCA_031394795.1 Ignavibacteriota bacterium
CGGATAGAGACTAAGATGACCTAATCTATAATGCTCATCGATCTTATTTGCGTATTCATCACACGCATCTTTAATTTTTTTTTCATTGTCTTTTTCGAACCGAGGCATGTAAATCCCATTGAAATCGCTCGGTAACTTTACGCCCTCCTCAACTAATAAGAACGATTTATCTCTACCCATTGCCCCTAGAAACAAAGCCATTTCTAAGATCACATTATCTCTGGGCTCAATGACTATTTTGTCGTTTGTCAGAGTTAAATCATCTGCTGTTGCAACAAATACTCCAAAGTCAAAGTAGGAAACCATTCTAATAAGATTCTCAAACGTACTTCTATTTTGTTCCCACACATTTGGGTCCTGCCAAAGATAGCAGTCTCCATTTCTTGCCAAATTCGCTTTTACTTTTTCGGCAATTGAATAACCTGCTCTTGAAGAACCAATAAATATTTTTGGCTTAAGGTCTGTCATGCGTTTGATCTCTGTTGTGATTAACGTGGACTGTTATCGTAAGAGAGCTGAAGTTCGTTCGCTGAATTTTGAATTAGAATGCAAGACTCACGAATATATTTCATTTAGTATCGAAGAGAGCTGATAGCCACCCAAAATAAGCAGTCTATTCAAATCAGATGAAAAGATGTAGTGATATGAGTATGCGTTCAGGTTTGAATAATCATATCCATATATCTTCCGGCTTACGCGATATGATTCTTTGAAAGAGAACAACAAATTGGAACTCCTCAGTCTTATGTCACTGTATTGTTTCATTTCAAACAAAAACTTCGAATACTCGCTGTAACTCAATTGTTCGATGTTTATCAGGTGCGAATCCCATAGCGCATGAACAGTAATTGAATCGTTAAACCATTTTATTCTTATCGAATTTCCTCCCTGGTCGATTGATTTACCGAGATGCAAAGGCTGATGAAGGTCTCCAACAAGATGAATTAGAAATCTTAACGCTATGGTGTCCTTTCTGTTCTTTCGCAGTGAATGCACCAGACTATCTATTGCAAACAATAAATTATTCTTTGTCATTGAAGCACAACGAAACACGGAGTCAAGTTCACTCGATGAATAGTTGGAGTCCACACTGAAGTAATGCCACTTTACCGCATAGTCAAATGTGTGATTACTTCTTACTTCGTCAGCCCAGTTTGCATTGTGAACTAGCCCGTTCTTGCCAAGGATACTTTCAATTCTGTATTTCACTTGCGGCTTTAGAGCGTAGGCGGCTATTTGGGCAATAATTCGATGCCCAGTTTTGTCAAAAGCATAACCATTGATTTGACTGGCCATAGATAGGCTCAGTACAATGGACCAGAAAGTGGAATTCATTTGGGTTGTCAAAAAGTCGACTTCTCTCTTGTGAATTGACTTACCAGTATCTTCAGCCACAGGAAGGAATCTGACAGTTAACTCGTACAGTCCACCGCGGGTTGTTGTTACTTCTGTCTTACAATAATGAATGCTGCGGAGATTAGCAAGCGTTTCACGCCAACAACAAAACGCAACGCTACGAAAATCTATTTCACTCCCTGCGATTTTGCTTCCTCAAGAACAAGTTCAGCATACGTCTGCAAAGTTTCGTTCGCGTCGTCGGGAAGAATACCACCGAGGTATCGTATTAACTGACATTTCAAAAGACCAAAGAACTCGGCCGAAAGCATGACGGGATCTTTTCCTGCAAGGCAAAGTTCAGTTGCAGTGCCATGAGCAACTTGGATTGTATCGAACCGACACACGGATTCTTCGACATGATGCATCTTGCTTTCAGGAAAATAAAACATGCCCGGGTATCGCAATGCCTGCACATCAACTACGAACCGCTGCGATATCTTCGGCTTCGCAACTGTGTACAACGGCGCGCAGATGAAGATTTGCTCCGTAAGGACTTGTCGCCCACTTGGATTGTCCTCCCGCGAGAACTATGGCAGGGCGTATCTTTCCAGTAACGACAAAAGCATGTTCGTTTGAAGCGAGGTTGAGACTTTTGATAGGGATATGTATTGAACGCTGACTGAGCGGTCTGATCACTGCTTCAAGATTTTTCTCGGTGGGGTCAGCCTTGACGTTGATGTCAAGAATGAGTCTGCCTTTATTAGGATAAAGAGCAGGAATCTTTACAAGGGAACCAGGTTCCGGCTTTACAGGACCAACTTCAAAGGAGGACGTAACAAGCCCTGATATGTCAATTCCCTTCGTGAGCAGAGTCGGTAGATGGGCTATTGATATGAACAACAAAGTTGGGTGGAACCGCGAACATACGGCTTTCATCTTCGTCCCACGACTTTAGCGCTTCGAGGTAATCATCAGATGGCGCGCCTGCCCGTCCGGTAGGCGGGGGTTCATTTGTCTGAACTTCACCCATCTTTAACAAGAAAGGTTTGATACGAGCCCGTAGTTCGGCAACCTCTTTTTCCGCGTGCTTGGATGCCTTCAAAGGAATTACATGTGACGTTTCATTCTCTGACGCGATAGTACTAAAGTCCAAAGTGTCTCCTCGTTTCTTCACATTCTGCATCGGCTCCGTTTCGAAATACACAAAGTCGAGCAGCTCTTCAAGCGATTTGTCTTTCCAGTTGCCGACAATTTTCTTGATCAACAATGAAATCTTTGCTTCCATGTGTTGGCCATACGGTGCGAGCGGTTCGGCAACCTTGTAAAGAAAAAAATCCTTTTCCTTTTGCGTCTTGATCTCGACCTTGTTGAATTCAGGCTCTTCAAAAACACTTTCAAGTTCTAGGGCATAGGGACCGTAGTGATAGAAAAGCCAGTGGAGGTTAGTCAGTCG
>JANNUB010000363.1:0-5750 GCA_031394795.1 Ignavibacteriota bacterium
ATTTTTTCCTCAACACAATCTGGTTCTCGTCTTCTTTCAGCGCATTGTTGTAAAACTTTTTGTATGCCGCGTATTCTTCCGGCTCGACGCGGCTTTTCTTTCTCACAAACTCACGCGTCGCGACGAGCGAGGCGCCGCTGAGTTTGTACGAAACAGAATAGTCGGCAACACTCGAACTCAACTTCACTTTAGGAATTACCTCTTCAACAAGAAAACTTTTCGGCAGTTTCACCGTCATCTGTTCGCGGAGCGTGTCCTCATGCGAGTAATCAACAATCGGATAAACGCGGTTGTCCGATGACAGCGCCTCGTCAGGTTCGAGCTTGTCCGCCCACGGAAGCTTGAGGAAACGGAATCTGCCCGACTGCGAAACATAATCCGCGACGTCGAATTCGGATTCCGTTATCACTGCATTGGAAACCGAATCGAGTCCGCTGAACCGCAGCTTCTTCAACGACATGCGGGGAAAATCTTTCGCGAGTCCCTGTGCATACACCTTCTCCCGGTCTTCCTGACTTCGCTCGCGATAAAAATATCGCACGCCTGCCGACTCTGCACCCGTTCGTTTCGACACGTGTTTGACATTGACGCTGTTGTCGTTCGCGAGAGTAACCGTCGTCGTGCGCGAAACGTTGTTCGCGGAAAAGTTTTTCTTCGCGAGATACTCC
The DNA here is from genome assembly GCA_031394795.1 of Ignavibacteriota bacterium. Taxonomy (GTDB): domain Bacteria; phylum Bacteroidota; class Ignavibacteria; order UBA10030; family UBA6906; genus CAADGV01. The sequence continues at coordinate 669 of JANNUB010000363.1, forward strand.
GGCTTGCTCACATTCGGTTTGATGAGAAGGGTGAACGCGTTCACGTCCGGCGCGGGCGCGGAACCGAACGGAAAATTATTCGCCGTCAAATCGAGATACAGCAGACCCTGTTTTGTTTCGACAGCGGCAATCGCATGGTTGAAGGCAATCGTCGGCAAGATGTTCGAGTTCGAGCCTTGGTCGGCAGTATTGACGAGAACATGATGCGCCGTGATGCCCGCTTCGCGCAGCATAGCGATGCAGAGCGTCGCCACGTCTTTGCAATCGCCGATGCGGTTCACCAACACATCACGCGCTTCCTGCGGCACGAGCGGCGATTGACGGAACGGCACGCTGCTGTACCGAATGTTCTCCGTGATGAAATCATACACGGTGCGAATTTTTTCCATCTCGGAAAGATTTTGTTTCCCCTCGAACAGCTTCTGGACTTGCTCTTTGATTTCAAACGAGCTGCGCGTTTTCGTGCGCGCAAGGTCTGTGTACCACTCGACGAGATACTCCCACGATTGAATGCTGGAAATGTAGAGCGTCTTCGCAACGTCCGTCAGCGGCGGCATCGCAGGTTCGAAAATAATCGGAGGCTCGTTGCGCGCAGTCCATTCGTACAGCACGCCGTCTTCCGTCGTTCGCCTCGACGGCGAATCGAGCGTGCCTTGCGTGCGCGTGTTGAACTTCAGGTCAGGCGGCGCAAGTAAGGCATAGCGCGCAAGTGCAACGGGGTACGCGCCGTTGAAATAATTCTCATCCCAAAACTGATTCGAGAGTTTGCCGTTGTAATAGTTTTTTGTTTTCCACTTGAGATAAATGCACTCGCCTTCTTCCAATTGTTTGAACACGACGCCGTTGCGCGCAATGTCTGCTTTCACTTCGGTCCCGTCGGATTTTATCGTCACCGCCTTCTCGATGACAAGCGTTTCGGTGTACGGATTGTACGGAATGCCGAACTCCTTGTACTGGTCAATGCCGGTTTTGTCGAAGAGCTTCACGAGCAACTCGCGCTGCGACATCGAACTTCCTTTGTCAAACACGACGCGCTTCGTATCGTCGAGCAGGACCATGCCGTGCCCACCCGCCAAGGCGGCGCCGCCGCTTTTCTCAGTAAGAAGTTCTTTGGACTTCGGCGCGGCTTTGATAGCGCTGTCCACATTCACCGATGCAAACTGCGCGAAGATGGATTTCTTTCCTTTCAGCTCGCGCAACTTCTCTCGCGCTTCGTAGTTCGCGGGATTGAACTGCAACGCGTTCTCGTACGACGACATCGCGCGCAACTTGTCTTTTTGCACGCGATAGACTTCGCCAAGCTCCGCCCAGTACGCGTCGCTGTTCGGGCAAATCGCAATCGCCTTCTTCAGCGCCTGCTCTGCCTTCGTGTACTCCTGCAAACCCGCATAGACTTTCGCCATGCGGAAATGATAGCCGGGCGCCGCAGGCTCAAGCTCAATCATCTTCGCGTGATAGGATTCCCATTGCGAGAGGTCAGAGCCGCTCACGCTGTATTCCGCGAGAGCGCTGAGCGCGTTCGTCGTGTAGTTGTTTTTCAAATACTTGCCGACGATTTCCGCCGCGCCGATGGTTGCGCGGGTTTTCTGTTGTGAGAGCGCCGCTTCGAGATAGACAAAATCCCAAACGTTCGGATGTTTCAAATACGCTTCGTGATTGATGTCGGCGATTTTTTCGTTCTGTTTCTTTTTTCGATAGAGAGCAATCTGTTGGCGAAACACATTCTCGCCGAACAGGCTGTCCAAAGGACTCTCGACGAGTCGAGTCATCGACCTTTGGAGAAGCTCTTTATATTTGTTCAACGATTCTTCCGCGCCGTCGAAATCCTCGCTTTCAATCTCGCGCTGGATCTTATAGAGCAGCGCGGCGGGAACATTCGGGTCGAGCGAGAGAATCTTTTCCATCGTTTGCGAAATTTCATCGTACTTTTCGCCGCGCACGAATGCTTCAAGCATTTTGTTGAGGATGAGAACATTGTTCGGCGAGCGCTTCAACGCTTCGCGCAGGGCAAGCTCCGCTTCGATAGCCTTATCGTTCATCAGATACACTTGCGCGAGCAGGACGTAATTCTCCAGCCAATCCGGATGTTGTTTGACTTGCTCTTTGAAAAAACCTTCGGCGAAATTCTCGATACTTTGCTTTGGCGCGCCAGGTTTACTCTGGTAGATTTGCTTTGCGATAGATGTCTTTGTGCCCTCAATCGGTTCGCCTTTCGCGTCCGTAATCCTCACCATGAAATTGCAACGCGTGATTTCCGAATAGCCGCACTTGATGAGCAGTCGGTTCCAGCCTTCCTGCAATTCCGTTTCGACGATGTACGTGTCGAGGTCGTTGTTGTTCTCGTCGAAGTACTGGATGATTTCTTCGTCATTGAGAAACGCCTTCAGCGAGCCGCTCGTGCCGACGCGAATCTGCGCGGTTTGTTTCTTGGGGGAGAAGACAAAAGTGTTCGCGTAGAAAACCGCCTGATTGAACGCGAAGTAGCGAGTGAAATCCACCCAGCGGTCAAGCCTCATACCGACGGGCACGAACCATTTCGCGGGAATGCCGTTTTTTCCTTCGTATGTTTTCGTTGTATCGAATTCGTTCTCCGGGGGAAAGACGCGGTCAAACCCCGACGCGCTGATGTTATCGAACGGGCCGATGACCATCCAGTCGGTGATTGCATGCATCTTGCTGAACCACCCACGCGCCGCAGGCAAATCGCCGCGGTTCTGGAAATGCGTTCCGAGCTGTTCGCACGCTTGCGCTTTCATCGTGCCGCTACCATTTGCCTTGTCGCTCAGCTTCTTCAGCAACTCCACCATACCGCTTGTCGTCGAAGTGCGGATTTTCTCATCCCAAGTGTAAAGCCACTGTGCGGATAAGTAAGGATAGTAGCCCTCCTTCTCCCGATTCCATCGGGATTCGGCAGGCAGGTTTGGTTCTGTGTTCAAAACATTCTTGAACACATTCCATGCCTCGGCTTTCCGATCCTGCATCTCATATAAAAGAGAGAGACCGAGATAGGCGCGTGTATTCGTCTTGTCCGCTGCAATTGCCGATTTGAACTGCTCTTCGGCTTGCTTCTGACCAGCACCTTCGAGCGACTTCCAAGCCTGCTCAATGTGTGAGTCTGGACTCGCCAGCGCGAATGAATTGAGAACAAGTATTGTAAGAACGAGATTTCTCTTCACGACGATTTTCCGCCAATTGATGAATGATTGTGTTAGCATTCTACCCAAATGGCGAGTGAGTTTCAAGAAAGGAAACCACAGGAAACTAGGACCAGCACCCCAAAAGAACGTGGTAACCCTATCCCCTTCAATCACTGCTACCACCACTCTTTTGACTTTGAAGGAGAGAATGGATAGTATTCGTTAGCGGGACGAACCACTCATCCGAATTTCAGCGTGAGAGAAATCTCCTATCTCTACGAGTTATCACTTGGGGGTGTTGACCGGCTGCGGGTCGAAGCAACATTAGCCCGTGGTGAAGTGAAAAATTTTGTTGTGCAGTATGAAGCGTTTTTCGGGGAGCAGTGGCGACCGATCATTCGGTATGATACCGCGCATGGGTTTGCACACCGGGATATATGCCATGCAGCCCGACCACCTGAGAAGCAACTCTTGCTGCTAACGGATTACAACGATGCATTCACGTTCGCAATTGACGACATTCTTGCCTTTTGGCAAAGATATAGATTAGCGTACGAGGAGGAACGAAGCAATGACAAATGAATCAATGGTGAGAAAAAACCTGGAACTGCTCCAAGAGTTTCATCGGTACGGTTTCGAGCATCCAGAGATCTTCGACCAAATTCCCAAAGATGCCCAACTCATTATTCTCCCCGAAAACGATCCGGAACTTCTTGCAGCCAACGAACAGATTGTGGAGAAATGCAAACGAGAGAAACGAAGGTACGTTGTTTTTTGCATGAAAGTGCCTGAGCGATCAGTGCCGATGCTCGTTGAAGCGGCGTAGCAAAGGGAGTTTCAGGAAATGAAAAAGGCAGGCGTTCGTTACGTTATGTCGGAATTGTAGGTTTTACCACAGCAGTTGACAGCAGTTATGACATTGGAGGCTCCATGGGACTAACGTATGTAACAGTATCACTCAAGCCGCCCGGGAAGAAGGGCAAAGGGTACAGATCAGAATTTCTTGTTGACTCTAGCGCAACAGATACCTTTGCCCCCGAAAACGAGATGCGAAAAGCAGGTATAAAACCGATAGGCAAAACGGTTTATGAACTTGCGGATGGATCGGTAAAAGAGTATCAGTATGGGCTTGGGCAGATCGAGTTCATGGGAGAAACGACGGCGGGACGCGTTGTGTTCGGTCCGTACGATTGCGCGCCGCTGCTTGGTGTAACAGCGTTGGAGTCAGTTGGAATTCTTGTTGATCCGACGAATAGAACTTGGAAGCGATTGCCCGCGATACCGTTGAAGTGAGGGGGCTACGAGAACGAGTAATGAAATGACCAAAGAAATCATCGTACGCAAGAATTTTGAATTGCTGGAGGAATTTCACCGTTACGGCTTTGAGCATCCAGAGGTTTTCGATCAGATTCCGAAAGAGGCTCACCTTATTATCCTGCCTGAGAACGATCCTGAACTGCGTGCTGCAAACGAGCAAATAGGCGAAGAGTGCAAACGAGAAGGTATATCGTATGTGGTGTTTCGTATGAAGGTGCCTGAGCGTTCAGTGCCGATGCTTGTTGAAGCGGCATAGCGGAGCGAGTTTCAAGAAAATGAAAGGCGAGCCGGTTGGACTTGCCCTCGCACGATGGGAGCGATCCAAATTACTTCTTAACCACCTCGAAAGTGTTCTTCACTTTCACCAAATACTTCTTGCCGTCATTCTCTCTGTTCTTCGACGCAAAGTCCTTCTCGATAAAATCAATCTCGCAAGTATCCGGCAGTTGTTCTGCCAGCGCGGGGTCATCAATAATTTGTTTGACGAGATAATAAATAAAGAAAATGGAAAAGTCATCTCTCTGAGAAATTCAAGTATATGGGTTCGGATTTTTGATAAAATCGAAGCAGAAAAAGTTGAAGACTGTAATTCTGGTATATTAAGACAAGGTGGGGTTTATTTAATTAC
>JANNUB010000433.1:0-5071 GCA_031394795.1 Ignavibacteriota bacterium
GCGGGGAGTAAGGTGGTGAAGGAGATTCGGTTTCGATAACTAAACCCTGAGCGGAGCGAAGGGTCTCGTGATTCCAGAGTACCGATTTGCTTTGCAATGGATTGATGGATGATTGGATAGATGAACAAACTATTCTCCGAATGAACAGAAGAACTCAAACGCCTTTGCCAAATGTATAAAGTAAAATCTTTGTACGCATTTGGCTCGGCGGCGACGGATAGAATGAAAGAGGAAAGCGATATGGACTTCCTTATTGATTTTGACAAGGACCTATCTATCAACGACTACACGGAGAATTACTTTTCTCTTCACGACAAACTTCAAGAGCTGTTCAAGCGAAACGTTGACTTGATTACTCAACGCTCTCTGTCGAATCCATATTTTATCAAGAGCGTTGACCAAACAAAACAGTTGCTGTATGCTCATAGCGTGAAGAGCTAATGGCAAAGCCAAAACTCAGCGAATGTTCATGCGTGCTCTGTGGTTGGAGCAATTTGCAGGCAAAGCAGAATCATCCGCCGCAAATGCAATACGCCCATGTTATTGCAAATCGATTTTCGGGCAGAGAGAAACGCTACAAAGGTGTGCGAAACGCTTTTGGCGATGCGGAGTGGAAGACCCTGATAGAGAAACTTGGGAATGAATTCAATCAAGATATGAGCGAGGGAATAGAAGCATCGAAGAAGAGCATTTCCAAGCTATCGTTCCCAATGTGTGCAGAGTGTCATGAGGAAGTACTATCGGAGCCGCTCTATCTGCCCTCGTTTCTTCGGGACCTTTACCCACATTTTGTTGGCAAAAAAAGAATCGAGAAGATGTTGATTCTTGCGGACGTCTTGAAGTTGGGATTAGATGAATTCAAAAACAGAAAAACTTCAAACAGAAAACATCGGTGAGGTGACGCGTTAGGTGGCTGGAAGGTTGCGCCGTGCTTTTCGCCGCAACACCGAAGCGAAGCGGAGCCTGTAAGACGCCGACCCCGCCCCGCTTTTGGGCGGGGGAACGCCATAGATAAAATTCGGATTATGGATTGTTGATTTCGGACTTGAGCGTGAGACGTTTCGATGTGACGATGGTGATTTGAGAGTTAGGATTTTTCGCGCGGTGAGATTCTTCGCTCCACTCAGAATTGGAAAAGGAAAAAATGGCAAAAGAAAAAGAAAAAGAAAAAGAAAACAATAAGAGTTACGGCGCTGATGATATCACCGTCCTCAAGGGACTCGAAGCGGTGCGGCTGCGCCCCGCGATGTACATCGGCGATGTGAGCATTCGCGGTTTGCATCATCTCGTCTATGAAGTCGTGGACAATTCGATTGACGAAGCGCTGGCGGGCTTTGCGAAATCCATCGACGTGTTCATCAACAAAGACGGCTCGGTGACGGTGACGGACGATGGGCGAGGCATCCCGACGGACATTCATAAAGAAGAAAAACGCTCGGCGCTCGAAGTCGTGATGACCGTGCTGCACGCGGGCGGAAAGTTCGACAAGAACACGTACAAGGTGAGCGGCGGTTTGCACGGCGTCGGCGTTTCGGTGGTGAACGCGCTGAGCGAATGGCTGAAAGTGGAAGTGAGTCGCGACGAGAAACTATTCTTTCAAGAATACAAACGCGGCGACCCCGTTGCGGCGGTGAAACTGATTGGCAAGTCGGTAGAGAACAAGACGGGGACGAAAGTCACGTTCATGCCCGACGAGAAAATTTTCAAGAACCGTAATTTCAAATTCGAAACGATTGCGGAGCGATTGCGCGAGCTTGCGTTCTTGAATTCTACCGTCACGCTGACGCTGAAAGATTTGCGCAGCAAGAGCGAGCAGGAAGAAACGTTCCACTTCTCGGGCGGCATTGTCGAGTTTGTGAAGTACACGGACGCGACGCGCCCGGCGATTATGAAGAAGGCTTTCTACTGTTCCGGCAAAGACAAAGACGAGAACGGTCGCTACGTTGAGGTCGAGTCGGCGTTTCAATACAACGAGCAGTACTCGGAGAACGTCTTCACGTACGTCAACAACATCAACACGCACGAAGGGGGAAGCCATCTTGTCGGGTTCCGCACTGCGCTGACGCGGCAGTTCAACAACTACGCGTACAAGAACAACATCTTGAAAGAGGGCGGGCTGACGCTGAGCGGCGATGATTTCAAAGAAGGATTCACGGGCGTGCTGAGCGTGAAGGTGCCTGAGCCGCAGTTTGAAGGACAGACAAAGACGAAGCTCGGCAACAGCGAAGTGAAGAGCATCGTTGAAGGCGTTGTAGGTCCGGCGCTGCAAAGCTGGCTCGAAGAAAATCCGGGCGACGCGAAAAGAATTTTGGAGAAGTCGGTGCAGGCGGCGGCGGCGCGTGAAGCGGCGCGCAAGGCTCGCGACCTCACGCGTCGGAAGAACGCGCTTTCGGGCGCGGGGCTTCCGGGCAAGCTTGCGGATTGTTCCATCACCGACCCGGAGCATTGCGAGTTGTATTTGGTCGAGGGCGACTCTGCAGGCGGAAGCGCGAAGCAAGGTCGCGACAGAAAATTTCAGGCGATTCTTCCGTTGAAGGGAAAAATCCTGAATGTCGAGAAGGCGCGGTTGCACAAGATTTTAGAGAACGAAGAAATCCGCAATATCTTCACCGCCATCGGCACGGGAGTCGGCGATACGTTCGACGCGACGAAAATTCGTTACGATAAAATCATCATCATGTGCGACGCGGACGTGGACGGTTCGCATATCCGTACGCTGTTGCTCACGCTCTTCTTCCGACACATGAAAGAGTTGATAGACCTCGGACACGTGTACATTGCGCAGCCGCCGTTGTACAAAGTCAAAAAAGGAAAGCAGGAATTTTACGCGTACGATGACGATGAGCGCGATGAAGTGTTGAAGCGACTCGGCGCGACGAAGAAAGTCGAAGACTCGACTCGTCGAGAAGAAGCGAAGCCTGCTGAAGGCGAAGAACTTCCCGAAGAGGGCGCCGTTGTGACGCCGAGCGGAGCGATAATTTCGCGCTTCAAAGGTTTGGGCGAAATGAATCCCGAACAACTCTGGTCAACGACGATGAATCCCGACACGCGCACGGTTCTTCAGGTGACGATTGAAAACGCGGCGGATGCAGACAGAACGTTTTCGATTTTGATGGGGGACGAAGTTGAGCCGCGGCGGCAGTTTATTGAGAAGAATGCGAAGTATGTGAGGAATTTGGATGTTTGATTTTCTTCGGAGCGAAGAATCTCAGTTTTTTTCGTTTTGTACAAATGCGACCTCATCCCCCAACCCCTTCTCCTGGGAGGAGGAGGGGAGGAAGGGCGCGATGAAGAATCTTGGAGGAATAAAATGAGAAAAGTTTCGTTTCAAGAGTTCGTGAAAGAAGTGTTGAAGAACGCGGAGTACAAGAGGGGGAGGAACGCAGAATGCATCGTCGCTCTCGCGCCCGCCCTGCCCGGTTGCATCACGCAAGGTGACAATCATGAAGAGGCGCGCGAAAATTTGATTGATGCCATCGAGTTGTGGATTACATCGGCGCTTCGCGATGGAGACGCAATTCCAGCTGTGACGGTGTTCTGAGTGTGGCTGGGGAGAAAATCGGAACTGCGTATTACTCGGAAAGAGCACGGATGAACACAAATCATTTTTGTTAGTTCAAGAGAGACCTCACCCCCGACCCCTCTCCTAAGAGGAGAGGGGAAAAAAGATAAAGCCTTGAAACTTCTCACTGACAAACATCTTGAAGAATACAAACACAGAGTTGGCAAGCTCGACTCTGCGCTTGAGAAGCTCAAGGCGAAATCGAAAGACGTGAGTTTCGAGTTCACGATTGAATCGTCCGCCGTGTTCTCATCGAACATCGAGGGAAATCCGATTGACTTGAACTCGTGGATGAACAGCAAGCTTCTGAAGGTCTACGACCTCGTAGAGGAGAAGGCTCGACCGAAAGCGCATCAAGAGATTCAAGATTTGATTGACGCATATACTTTTGCACGCGGTCATGCGCTTTCCGAAGCGAACATGTTGCGAGCACACGAAATGCTCACGCAACAGTTTCTCACTAAGAGCAGTCGCGGAAAATACAGAACGGGAAGAGTTGGAATATATAGTTCGAGAGGTTTAGTCTATCTTGCTGTCGAGGAGCAATTCGTTCAGCGAGAGATGACGTTTCTGTTTGATGACATGGACAAGTTGATATCAAAAACACAACTGTCAGTCGAAGAATCGTTTTACTATGCGTCCGCGATTCATTTGCGGTTTGCGCAGATTCATCCCTTTGCTGATGGCAATGGAAGGGTTGCGCGGCTGTTGGAGAAATTATTTCTCGCATCACGGCTCGGCGAGATTATTTGGATGATGTCTTCCGAAGAATATTATTGGAACAATCGTCCGACATATTATCAGAATATCAATCTGGGTGTGAACTACTACGAGTTGGATTACGACAAGTGTTTGCCCTTTTTGTTGATGTTGCCGAAGGCGATGGAGATGGCATGAGCTCCAAGAAGAAGTCCTCATCCTTGCCGTTGTCGCTCTATGATTCCAAGGTCGCCTATCTCCCTTTGCCCGATTGCAAGCACGGCTGGCTCTATGAAATTATGAGCAGGAATTTGACTTTGGGTGTCTTCCGAAAAGACAGGAAGGGCTTTGTCGGGATTCGGGAGAAGTTGGGTCACGTGTATTTGTTTGTTGAATACCATTGGGATACGGGTGAGCCATTTGGGACGGTGAAACCGTTGAGACGAGTTGAACGATGTCCAATCAAAGAATTGGATGAGTTTTTTCGAACAGAAGATGGTAAACTGAAAGACAACGAGAAACTGTTTGATTGGCTGAAGCGAAAACAACACGGTGCAATCCAACAAGACAACAAAAAAGCAACAGCGATTATGTTACCGAAAAGAAAAATGAAACCACGGATGACCCGCCTGCTCCTGCGGACTTCGGCTCGGATAAACACCCCGTGATCGACAGCGGAGGAAAACGGAGGCGGAATAGTCAACGTTCAATTGTCAATTAGGCGAAGATAAACAAGGAACTCATGGCAACACTCAACGAAAAGATAATTCCTGTTGACATCGAAGATGAAATGAAAGGCTCGTACATCGA
>JANNUB010000437.1:0-2313 GCA_031394795.1 Ignavibacteriota bacterium
CCATCACCACACCGGCGATGCGATGCGACCAACTGCGCACTTCAAACATTCACGGGCTGACGCTCCGAATCGCGACGACCCACCATGCATCCGGGAAGCGAAGCGCGAATCCCGTGATGACCAGTGCGCTGAAACTGATCACGAGCGCGCCATGCTGAAGACGCTCGCTCAGCGACATCCGGAGATAGAGTCTCGAAGAATGATGCTTGCGCTCAAGCAGAGCACGGCGATACATCAACTGCCGCTTCGACTTCTTGATAAAGTCGAGCAGGTTGTGGAAAAACATACCGCCAATCGTCAGCACGATGAGCGCGATGTAACCAGTTGAAACGTAGTAAAGAATTCTATCTTCGCCCGACGTTGCGATGACGTGCACTTTTCCTTTTGTGAAATTTTCGTTCGCGCCGGGATGGCATGAGCCGCACGTCGCCGCGAGATTTTTCGGGGCGATGCGCGACGTTGAATCCGTCGAAGGCTTGATGTCGTGCACGCCGTGGCAGCTCGCGCAGTTTGCGACTTCGATGTCGCCTGCTTTGCTTGCGAGTCCGTGGTAGCTGTCCGCGAAACTCGCGAAGCGGTCGCTTGCCAGCCCGTACTTCTCCGTCAGTTTCACGGAGGCATGGCATGGCGTGCAGACTTGCGCTGAAACATTCTTCGCCGCAACGGGTGAACGCGGGTCGAGGTGCGAAAGAATGTTATGCTCGCCATGACAATCGGTGCATGTCGCCGACGCATCAATGCCCGATGCAAGAGCTTTGCCATGAATGCTTCCTTCGAACTGTTCTTTCACATCGCCATGACATTGCCCGCAGGTCTCTGCAATATGCTTCTTTGCAACTTTTGAATTCTGGTTCGAGCCTTTCTTCATCTCGTGGCTGCCGTGACAATCGGAACAGGTTGCCGCGGCTTCGTTCCCTTGCTTCACTGCCTTTGCGTGAACGCTGTTCTCGTAGCTCGCGATAAATCCCGCCGAAGGACCGACGCGCGCTCGCACTTGTTCGTTATCCTGATGACAGCTCAAACAGATTTCTGCCTCGCGCTTTCTGCTTGTCAGTGCGCCTTCGGTTGTTGGCGACACAACCTCATGCTCGTCATGGCAATCAATGCACGTCGGCGCTCCCTTCGTTCCCGCCGCAAGCGCCGCGCCGTGGTCGGATGCCATGAACTTCGCGTTCACTTCGTCGTGACACTTCGCGCACATCTGTTCGGAAAACGTTTTCCGATCTTTCGATTCCTTGTCGGAGATTTTTTGAATCGCATGAGTCGAGTGGCAATCCGCGCACGCCGACGCCGCCTTCGGATTTTTCGACGCGCCGTGAACGCTCAGTTTGTAGTTTGTGAACTGCGAATCGGCGTGACACGACGTGCAATCAACCGGCTTGATGTTCTTCGCATGGGGAAGCGCATCGGGTTTGAAACCATCATGACACGCGACGCATTCAAGCTCGCCGTGCGTGGATGCGCCGAAGGCTTTGTCAGAGACAAAAAGCGAGACCGCCTTTCCTTTTCGCTGCATCGTAAGCGCCTTGTCCGTGTGACAGGTAAGACATGCGGCATTGGTTTGGGCAGAGAGAGATGGAGCGATGAAAAGAGGAGCGAAAAGGAAGACGAGAGCGCGATGTACACTCCGAACGGTAAAAAGGTTGGATAGCACTTTCTGTATCACAGTCGTTTTCTCATGAGCCTGTTGAAGTACACAAAGAGAGTTTGTCAATTGACATGCCAATGATAGAGAACCGAAATCGTTGGATTTCGCAACACTATCGGCACCCCGGGCGCGCTCCTTTCCAAAAAATAAGAGCCATTATCATTTGCGGGAATATGAAAAGCGGCAGGAAAGCTACTGAGGCAACAGCTCATTGATGCGCTTTGAAACTGCGGAAAGGTCGAACGGCTTGTAGAAGACGGAGTCCACCTCGTGTCGAACAACTTGATCAAGCAATGATTCCTTCATACTGAAAACGTACAGCATGATGATGGGCATATCGTTGCGGACCTGTTTGAGAGCGCGTAGTTGCGTCAGAATCTTCTCCGATGGCGAAGCATCAACGATCAGAAGGTTCGCGGAATAATGCCCGATGAAGGTTTCCAGCATTCCGATGCTCGTCGTGGTGACAACATTGTACCGGTCTTGAAACAGCATGGAGAGGCTGAAACAGAAATTCAGGTCGGGGCTGTAGATGAGAATGGTCTTTTTCCCTTCTTCTACAGTCATCATGCCATTGGATTGCATCATAGCTGGACGGATATTTTCTAATTGGTGCGACATAGACATGCTTCACGTCGTCATCGGAGATGAAGCTCCGCTTCAAT
>JANNUB010000370.1:0-22902 GCA_031394795.1 Ignavibacteriota bacterium
CATGCACAGAACGCAGCGTTCCATCCAACGCCAACTCCCCGACAATCACGAAATCTTTCAACATCTTGTCAGCGATTTGTTCGGTCGAAGCGAGAATCCCAATCGCCATCGGCAAATCGAACGACGAGCCTTCTTTCTTGATGTCGGCGGGCGCAAGATTGACGGTGATTTTTTGTTTGATGGGTTTGAGGTTGGAATTCTTGATTGCGGCAGTGATGCGTTCGCGGCTTTCTCTCACCGCGCCGTCCGGCAACCCGACGATGATGAAACCGGGCACCATATTCTCGATATGCGTTTCCACTTCAACGAGATATGCATTGACGCCGTAGGTCGCGCAGGAGAGAATTTTGGAAAGCATCGCCGTGGGGAGTCCGGATGTTGTGAAATGTTGAAGGCATCCGCCGACGGCGGATGCCTTCAAACTCAGTTGTTACTACAGGCGTTTCTTTAGCTCTTCTTTCGTTGGAACAACCGCAACTCGCACATCATTGCCCATTCTTCGTATCAAACCGAGCCCGTGCGTTCTCTTCCCCCTCGCTTCGCAACCGAACTCCTTTATCAACACCTTGATGAGTTCATTGCCTGATAGAGCGGGGAATCCGCCAGCCATTACACGGCTCTCGCCAACTGATGGATAAACGGTTGAGCGAACATTTTTGGATTGACCGGAGCTTTGATGTTGATTTCATCGGTCGCAGGCAACACGGAGACTATCTTGATTTTTCGTTTCCTGAAGAATCGTTCTCGTTCTCCAACTTCTTCGAGCGTGTCGAGATGAATTTCAATCGCTTCGGCTATTCGCTCGCGCGCATCTTCAAGCGTGTCGCCGTACGATGCAGTGCCAAGTTCCTTGCACTCCGCAAGCCATCTTTTGTCCCCCTTCTCGCGATAAAACAACACGGTCAAGATTATGTATTGTTGCTTGCGCACGAATCATCTCCAATCGTTTGTGTGAACCACAATGAAATATACGCCACTCTCCAACTGAAATCAAGATTGTTGCTTTAACCCTACAAGTCGCGTTGCGTCTGGACAATGCCCCGTGAAAACCTCATAGCGCTGTTTTTCATGTCGCTTCTACGGAGCTTTCGTCTTCTGCTGCGATTGATAGCTTTGGGTAGCGTTGGGAAAATCGTTCTTTATGGTTTTTCAAGAAATCATCCAACCTCAAGTTCAGGATTGAATGTTGGTAAGTAGAATTGTGCCGCCAGCAAAAGATGTTTGTCGGAAGAAATGAACCGCTCCACTTTCGAATCTCGGTCCGCAACAATTGCCGACGCAAGTTGGATGGCGTCGAGTGAACGCAGTGGAATAGAAGAGGCGTGAGTCACGAGGAGTTCTGTAGCTACCTTGAACACAGATTGGCCGAATTCGATTATCCGATAATCACCAATATCCTCAACACAGAGACTCAGAATCTCTCTCACTTCATCCTCCTCAAGTTCTCTGAGTCGAACCTTCTGCATAAATGCTGAGAACAGTTCAACCTCAACTATCGCGGATGCAACCCGAACCAGGTCTGGTCCTTGGTTTTCAATGAACGTACTCAGAGATGCTGAGCCCTGCTCTTCGTGGTAAAGCTTCAGAAACGCACTGGTGTCAAAGAATGCAGTCACCGCTCATCCCGCTCCGCCACAACCACATCAGAAAGATTGCCTTTGAGTTTTGAGGTAAGCACACGAATTTTTTTCAACCGATTCTCTGCCTCAATTCGTTTGGGGACGACAATGACTTTCACTTCCGTTTCATCAGGAAATGGAAGGTTGAATAGTTCAAGATGGCCATTGCTCACACGCGCATCAGCGATATGTTCTGACATTGCATTACTCCCTTCATTCTCTTACCAATCTACTAAGAAACCAATACGACCGCAAATCTATTTCGGACTTCTATTTATTTGGTGTTGCGCGGGGATGCCGCGACACTTTGCCGCGATGTATCCCGACGGGTCGGGATGCATCGCGGCATCGCGCGCCCTTTTAACGGGGTTGTTTGTCTGAAGCCCCATATCTTCTCTGCACAAAACTCGCACGACTACTTGAGAGAATAGTCCCCCGCGTAAAACGACTCAACTGCATTCTTGTCATCAACTATTTCTGTCGTCGCCACATCAGGAATACGATTCTTGATTGGCTTGAGGCTTCGCAAATAGACAAGCACGGCGCGCATATCTTCTTCGCTCCAATTGCTGAATGCGTTCCATGGCATTGCGCGTCCATGAATTTGGCGTCCATCGGAAAGCACTCCACTGCGCCAGACTCGGAAAACCTCTTCGTCCGTTCTTCGCGCCAACCCCGTTTCCGCGTCGGGCGTGATGTTCCGCGCAACAACTGTTCCGTATCCCTTCGCGCCCAACTTCGTTCCGCCCGCGAGATACTTTGACCAGTTCGGTCCGTTCTCGCCGCCCGCCGTGTGACATCCTGTACAACCGGTGCTCACGACAATGTAGCGACCGCGCTCCGCTATTTTTCTTGTCGCCGTGTCGGCGATATGGTCAACTGCAGGCGCAGCATCCGCTTCCGGCTTGCTGAACGCTTCCGGCGGCGCGAGCATAAACGGCGGAATCAAATACAAGAACGCGCCGAAGCCGAGAACCGCGAGACTCACAACAACAATTAATGCCCACTTCAAAAACTTTTTCATCGTTGTCCTCCATGCGCTGATGCAACCGGTTGAGCTTTTGTTTCACCCGCGTTACCCGGATAAACGTATCCCGGAAAATCTTCTTTCAAAATCAGCATCTTGAATTTTCCCCACATGTAGGAGAAAAATCCTTGCGGCTTTGGCGGTGGGATTTTGTTGTACACGGGGGGAATCGTTCGCAAGTACGCAATGATTGCCTTCAAATCATCTTCCTTCAACGAAGCATACGCCGTCCACGGCATCGGAAATGGAAGCATACGGCTTCCGTCCTTTCGGATGCCTTGAGTCATCGCGCGCTTGATTTCTTCATCAGTGTGATTTCCCAATCCCGTTTCTTTGTCCGACGTCAGGTTCGTCGTCACCACTTCGCCGAACGGACCGAACGTCCATCGTTCGCCGCCGGCAAACATCATATCGCGAAATTGATTCCCTCTTTCATCAATCGGCGAGTGGCAATCCGCGCACGCGAGAGTTTTTGCCAAATATTCGCCGCGCTTCACAGGGTTTTTTCTCGACTCCTCTTCGAGCTTTGCAAAATGTGCGACGAGTTCTTGTTCGTTCATTTCCCACGTCGGTTTGCGTCGCAGCGACAAAACATAATTTGCCAGATGCCACATCTCTTCGTCGCTCGCAGTGCCGATGTATGACGGCATCGGGCTTCCATCAATGCCAGTTCGAAATCTCAGATACACATCCCATTGCGTTGCGCCGCCGCGAAAACTCCACGGCTCGGTCAAGTCAGTCGCCGCGATGGGATTCTCCCATGTGTCGCGAAAATCGCTTGCAATCGCGCCCGTTCCTCTACCGTCCGTGCCGTGACATGATGTGCATTGCAGTTTGCCATATACTGCTTTTCCTTTTTCAACGCTCGACGTTGAAGAAGGAATAGCACGCGCCGCGCGAACAGCGTTCGGCATTTCGCCTGCAAATTTTGGCGACAAGCTCTTGATGTACGCAATCAGCGCCTTCAACGAATCGCCCGCAATCCATTTTTTCCACGCGGTCATTGACGTGCCGGGCAAGCCGTTCGAAATCGTGTTCGCGAGGTCGTCGTCCGTCGGAATGCTTCCCGATTCGGTCGAGCGGAATTTGAACACACCGCTCACGAAATTGCGCGGCTTCGGATTCAATAACGCCGCTTCAACGCCGTCGCCCTTGCCATCTTCGCCATGGCACGGCGCGCATTTCGCGTTGTAAATCGCTTTCCCCAATCCCACGTCAGGCTGTTGCGTTTGACTGAACACGCCGAATCCCCAGCACACACCAATGGCGAGAGCGGAAAGTAAAATCGCAAATCGCCATGAGGTGTTTGTTGACATAGCTGCTCCGTATGTTGTGTGAATGATTGTTGTGATGAAATGTTCAGGCGGGATGCGTAGATTGGGCGGTGCCTGAATTGAAGTTGGATTGAAATTGCGCAATCAAATTTTGAAAAGCAACTTGTGGAGCGGAGCGGCGCTCCGCTCTACGCTAGAAATGATATTCCACTTTCATCTTCACATTCAGCGGCGTGCCCGGTGTGAAGTGCAATTCAGATACCGGCTCGAGCTCATTTATCAAGCGTGATTCAGTGTCGAACTGCGCTTCATTCCATTTCGTGTTGAAGAGATTTTCCGCGCCGAGTTGAAGACGATAGTTGAGGAATGAATACGCAACCGCCGCATCAAACACCGTGTAGCCTTGCGCAATAACCGAGTTGTCCTCATTCGCAGGGCGATTGCTTACATCGCGCAAACGCAGACTTCCCTCTAATCCCGATTCATGGCGTGCAGTTAGCCCAGCATTTGCTGTAAGTGTGAGCGCAAGAGGAATGAAGTTTTCGCCGTCGGGCAGTTCTCTGAAGCGACCGCGTGAGAATGTCATATCAACATCGGCATACAACCAATCGAGAAGCTGCGCACGAGCTTCAACATCAAGCCCGATACGGCGCGTTGGTCCGTTCAACTCTGTGGTTCCCTCGTCGCCGACATAGACGAGTTCATTCTGCAAATCCAATCCCCACGCGGCGAGCGAAACTGTAAGGCGCTCAATCGGCTTTACTCGCACTCCTACTTCATAACCCCAGGCTCGTGGTAACGTCCGCTCGGTCTTGTTCGAAACAACGCCTCGCGCATCGTTGGAATGAAATCCACCGCCGAAATTCACAAACAGATCAACGTCATTTGTTGGGGAGATTGAAAGGTTCGCCTTCGGCGTGACAACTGCTTTTGTCACTGAACCAGAAACAGAAGTATGAGTGGCGGACTCATGAAGTTGGTCTTCAACGTGATAGAAGAACACATCACCGCGCAAGCCAACTTGCAATTTCACAACATCGTTGAATCGAAGTTCTTCTTGCCCATAAAACGAAAGGTTCTTCTGGTTGATGAAAGCGTCTGCAGTCGTACTTAGCTGTTGTCGTTTTGATTGACGATAGAGTTGCACATCAATATCATCGCCGCGAACACCTGTGCCGAGCAAACCTATTGCCCGAATCGAACCGAGCGAATGTTCATTCGTGTATTCAATCCGAGCGCCATAGACAATGCGCGAATCAACTTGCTCGATGCCGTCGCCGTTGATGGAATCGTTTGCAAAGAATGTGAAGTTCGAGAAGAGTTGAAAACCGTAGCGAGACAGATACGCCTGTGACATCAACGTCGAGTTATCGGCAAATGATGTGAGATAATTCGCGTTCGCGTTGAAACGCTCCGTTTTTCCGCCTTCCGTCGGGTCAATGGAACCGAAACGGCTGATGATTCTTTCGTCAACCGCGCGAATCGGAATTTGTCCCGTCGCATTCCACTTCGAACTGAAACCCGAAGCCCAAACACTCAACGAACCCCGCTCGCTCACGTGCGAATGAAATTTTCCAAACAGATTGTAGCGATTGAAATCAATTTTGTTGTCGAAGTAACCATCGCTGTGAAACGCTTCGCCCGCGACGTATGAAGACGATGTCGGGTCATTCAACAAACTCACCATGCCTAACGCGCGATATGTGCCGAACCTGCCGCCTTCAACGCTCGCAGTATTTTTGTCGAGAACATCAATCGTTCGCAAACGTACAGAACCGGCGGTCGCCAAATCGCCGAACTGCGCGAAGTACGGACCTTTGTAAACATCAATTCCCTCAATCACTTCGGGAATAACGAAATGCAAATCCGCATAGCCTTGTCCGTGTCCGTGACTCACCATGTTGACGGGTACGCCGTCAACGGAAAGATTGATGTCTGTGCCGTGGTCCGCATCGAAGCCGCGGATGAAAATCTGTTCCGCCTTCCCGCCGCCCGCATGTTGCGCGATGACGAGTCCGGGTGCGACGCGCAGCAAGTCCTGGGCGGAATTCTTTGGACGCAACTCGAAATCCAACGCGCGAAGACTTTGAGAGGATGCGGCGGAGAATTCTCGCTTGCCCGTCGCTGTCACCTCCTCAAGGTTCAGCGCATCAGGCGCGAGTGAGAAGTTGAGAATGAAAGTTTCAGACTTCGCAATCGAGACTGCCCGCGACTGCCTCGCGTAACCAAGCGCCGATATGCTAACGAGGTACGTTCCCGGCTCGACGCCGACAATTCTGAATTCACCATTTTGATTTGCGGATGCGCCGCGAGTTGTTGACACAACGAGAATGGTCGCACCGGGAAGAGGCGAATTCGTCTGCCCTTCCGTCACCTTGCCGACGATTGTTGCGGTCTGCGAAAGTGCTTGAACAAAAGCTATCGCATGAAGAAGAAGAATACGCTTCATGATACCGTTGGTGATTTGAACGCAGGAAGAGATTGTCAGTTGTGCCAATAATACGAAGGGAACATCCTTGCGGATTTACGCTTCCGCCCTCAGACTTCTTCGCCACAACTCGAATGTCAGCCACCAATCGACTTGAGACGCCAAGTCGCTTCTCCCGCCATAGTAGGCGCGAACGAGCGCAACAATATCGTCATGAGCATACGGAGCAAATTCCTTCGTCGCTCTTGAATGAGCCGTATCCAAAACAAACACTTTCAGGTGGGAAAGAAGCTGGTGAATGTATGGTTCGTGGTATTCCTTTCCGAGCATTCCCATTCCCCTTCTCCACAACCACGAGGGTATCGTACCCAGGGAGAAGGGATACGTCACGCCGTCTTTGACGAGTGGCAGAGACGCCAACGCCGGACAATGAGCACGAATCGCGCGCCTGTGAAGTTTCGCGTTGCGACGTTCTTGCAAGGGTGCGTGAAACACTTCTCTCAAGAACGATGGCTGCAGGTACGGCATGTAATTCACGATCCGACTATCAATCCAGTCTTGCGGACCGGGACAGCTGTTCGCGGCACGCGTGTGGAGAGAAAACAAATCCACGAAATTCTCGGCGCCGATGTCTGCAACATCCGGCATCTCATGCCAGACAGATTCGATTTCCAGCATGACAGCGCGATGCATCAGGTTCTCCATTTCAGGCTGAAATATCTTCGATCTGCCGAGCCGCAGTAATGGAAAGAGCAACGCGGGATTTCCGGAACGCAATACTGCCACTCCTCTACTGAGCATGCGGTTCCCCAATTGACGGCGAGAGACTTCTCCAAACGCTCCATCAATCAAAAGCATACCGCCCCGATGCATCGCGTCATAGTAGCGCAACTTCAATACTGATGAGACGGGAGAGATCAAGCATGTTTGCGCGGCGTATTTCCGTATCAGAGCAATCGTCGCATCAACGGAAGGCAATCCGCTCTCGAACTGGTGAAGCGGAATGGAGAACATGTTCGCTATGCGCTTTGCCGTTGCAATGTCGGGATCGGCGTCCGATCCGAAGCTATGAGCCACGAACGGCTGGTTCTTTGCGACAAGAAGCGAAAGCACAACCCGGCAATCGAATCCACCCGAGAGCCCGAGTGAAAGGGTTGTTCCTTCGTGGAGCGTTGGGGATAGAAATGAACTCAGAGTTTCAAGCAGCGCATGCTCGGTCGTCTCTGCAATTACGGGCAGCCACGGGGTGTGATGCGAAACGAATGATGCCGGCGAGATTGATGCATATCCGCCAGGGCCGACGCGCACAACATTCTTCAGAAGACATCCGTATGTCAGTTTGTTCGTCAGCAGCCACTGCGCTCCCAATTCATCGAATGCTATCTCCGAATTGCCCGTTGCCTGTGCAATCCAATCTAAACGCGACGAAAAACAATAACCGAATTCGGTTGGAGCAACGTAGAGCGTTCGCAGACCAATCTCATCGGTCCATACTTCAACCTTGTTCGCATCCCACCGAACGATTGCGAAGTGCCCGTTGAGCTGAGACAGATCCGGCTTGGGAACAGAGAGAAGATTCTGCCAATCGTCGGATGAGAGAAATGTACAGTGGTCGCCTTCGAGCCGTATTCCGGTTCCCAGAACAGCCCAGCCGCGCAGACCTGTGTTCAATTGAGGGAAGGCGCCCCAGCGGCACGTGCCTTCGATGCCGCCGCATGCAATGTAGAGATCGTCCGACTCTTCGGTGAAGAGTGGTGCGGCGTGGATTTTTCCGAAGCGATTCTTGTGCTCGATCGAAAGCGCCACTGCTCCAAACAGCCAGCTCATTTCTTTTGTCTTTTGTCAGAAGGAATGCCGAGCCACGAGTGTCGGAGCCACGAGGTGAGAATACTCTTTTGCAATGAGGTCGGTTTGTCCGCTCGCACGAGTTTCATGGGCGTAACGTCGGGAAGGCGAAGCGCTATTTCAACTTCCCGGAGCCTCTCATCTCGAAAGAGCGTGAGCTTCACCGTATCGCCGTCTTTCATGTCGGTAATGCGCGAGTTCAGACTTGAGGTACGCACACGGTACCCATCGAGCGCGATGATTTCATCATCCACATCAACGCCCGCTTCGTACGCGGGCGAGCCGGCAAGTACGCGAGCGACTTTTGTTTTTTCGCCCTCGTCGTTCGTCATCATACCGAGCCAGGGTTTTCTGTCGAGATTTTTTTCTTTTAGCTCAAGTCCCGCGTATGCAAGCGTTTCTTTCCAGAGCAGAGGCTTTGCGCCGTCGACATAGTCGTCAAAAATTTGTTGCAGGCTTCCGCCAGAAACCTCTTCACAAACCCTTTGGAAGTCTGCGTTGGTGTAGCCGCCTTTGCCGAGCGGAAAGCGTTTGTACATTTCGCGCATGACGTCGTCGAGCGAACGCTTGTTGTTCGTTCGATGCCGGATCGTGATGTCGAGAACAAAACTCACCGCCGCGCCGCGAGAGTAGTAATCCGATTCGAAATTCGCCGCGTGCTTCGTGTTCTTCCAATATTTTATCCATGCATCGAAACTGCATTCGGAAAGTGATTGTCTCGAGTTGCCCGGACGAGCGCGATCCATTCCGATTGCAGAAGACATTTTCTCGAGATATTGGGATTCCGTCATGAACCCTGCGCGCACGAGCAGGAGATCATCGTAGTAGGACGTCGCTCCCTCCGCAATCCACAATTCGTGCGTGTAGTTTTCCTTCGACCAATCGTATTTGTCAATCGCCGCGGGGCGAAGGCGTTTCACATTCCATGTGTGAAAGAATTCGTGTGAGACGAGCCCGAGAAAATTCCCGTACGCTTCAGGGTTCTTAAAGATGAATGGGCTCGCGCCGAGCACGCAAGAATTGATGTGTTCTGTCCCACCGCTGCCGCTCGGCGAAAGCGCGAGCATGAAGACGTAGCGCTCGTACGGCAGCTCGCCGCGCTCGACCCTACGGATCGTGGACGAGTCGTGTACCCAAAACTTCGCCTGCACTTCGACAATCTTCGTGATGTCTTTTATGAGCTTGCTGAGTTCAAAATTGCCATTCCCTGCAATGCTCAACACATGCTCCTTGCCTAGGACTGTGAACGAAAAATCTTTTTGGTCTCCGATTTCCAGTGGACAATCAGCAAGATAATCGTAGTGTGGTGCAGTGAATTTATTTTGTTCTCCGCGAAGGGAATCAAGCCCGGTTGTCACATGCCAATTGCCGAACGGTCCAACGGCGAGCGTCAGCGGCTGCCAGCGGTATTTTTCCGCGTACATAAACACCGCCGCGCCGTCAACGAATGCGCGCTCGTCGTTCAAGCCGCGGGTTCTCAGGTTGAATTCGTTCGCGAAAACCTTGTACAGAACGCGAACAGTCGTTGCACCGTTCTTCGCAATGCGCCAAGTGCTTTTGTCCGTTTTTGCCCATGAGAGCTTTTTGTTCGCACCATCGAGTGCGTCGAACTCAACAACACCGCTCGCCAAATCCAAAATCACATAGCGACCGCTGCGCCAATTCGGAAGCGAGACATCAAGCGACTTCTCGTTCGCGTCGAGTCCATCAAAAACAATCCCGACTTCAAACAGATGCGTTGAGGGCTTGGACATTCCCAATGTGTACGAAATGTTCGGAGAGTTAGACATCGCTATTGCAGAACTGAATAATAAGATGAGGAGAGTCGTGATGGTCTTCATTCAATACAGGCTCAAATTCCAAATATCAAGTTCCAAATCCCAAAGAAATCCCAATTTCCAAATTTCAAACTCCTTACTAAGGAGTGCATTTCTTTTCTTCGAATATGCATTTTGGAATTTTTTTGAGATTTGGAACTTGGGGTTTTGGAGCTTCCGTCTTAAATTTCAAATGTCAAGCTCCTCCGAAGGAGCCCTTTCGGACAAGCTCACAAGAAATTCAAATTTCCAAGTCTCAAACTCATTACTTAAGGAGTGATTTCTTTTCTTGTAATTTGGACTTTGGAATTTCTTTGGGATTTGGAGCTTGAGATTTGGAAATTATTTTGAGAGGTGAGCATCAAAGAGTGTTCGTCGGCTCAATAGAGAATTTCTTCAAGAAATAATCCCGATGGAGGAACTGCCATCCCCGCCTTGCGCCTATCCTTCGCCGCCATGATATCCCGAAACTGCGACGCTGGGATGTAGCCGCGTCCGATATCCACCATCGTGCCGACGAGAGCGCGAACCATGCCGTGCAAGAATCTGTTCGCGCGAACTTCATAAATCAACATGCTCGGCGTCTTCGTCCATTCGGATTTGTTGATGATGCACCGATGATGCGGGACAAGCGCTTCCGTCTTGGTGAAGGATTCAAAATCGTGTTCGCCGAGAATCCCCTGTGCAACTTGGTTCATCAAGCTTACGTTCAAGTCGTACTTCACGAACCATTGATATTGGCGACCGATGGCTGTCGGCTTGAGCGCGATGTAATACTTATATGCCCGCTCCTTCGCATCGAAGCGAGCGTGAAATTTTTCGTCCACCTCTTCGGCGGAGTGAACGTAAATATCTTCGGGCAACGTTCCGTTCAACGCACTCAAGACGGAGCCAATGCCAAGCGACGACGCAGTTTTGAAATTTGCAACTTGCCCGCGTGCGTGAACGCCTGAATCCGTTCGTCCAGCGCCAATCAATGTAATCGGCTCTTGCAAGACTTGGTCGAGCACGTTCGTGATTTCATCCTGCACGCTACGTCCATTGGTTTGGCTCTGCCAGCCGACGAAGTTCGTGCCGTCGTATTCGAGTGTGAGTTTTATGTTGCGCATCGATGCTAGAGATTCCTTTCATCATCAATCTCCCTGAGAAGAGATTTCAATTCATCGCTTGGTAACGATTCATATTCAGATTTGTCAAAGATTGTCGCGAGAACAACTTCAATACGTTCATCAGAAAGTGATTGAAGTTCAACTATTACCCAAGTAATCACTCGCAATCCACCGCTCTTCCCTTTCCCTTTACTCTTTACTGCAAGTCGAATTTTGTAACACTGATGACCAAGTGGGGTTCCCATTATTGGATTCTGCAGTAAGGCTTGCTCAAGTTCCTCAAGCTCTTTCTTCAGCGAAGGATATTTCCTACAGAGCCGCTTCGACCTTCGGAGGAAATTGCGCGAAGGGGTGATCTTACAGTTCATTCAGTACGTCTGTCATCGTCAACGCTTTCTTGCGTCCTTTGCGAACATCATCCATTTCCTTAAACACGCTCTTCAATTCTCTCTTGAACTTCGCCCTTTGTTGAAGCCGAGAATGTTCTTGTTGATACGCCACCCAGTCTTGAAATGGAATGAGAACAGCCTTCTTTCTCCCGACTTCATCCATCACATAATCAACTTTCATTTTCATGCGCCGCAGATTCTTCATCATACTTTTCCTCATCAAAACGTTTTTAAGATCGTCAACATCACGCCGTGCGGATTCGCGAGGCCGCCCATCACATCCGCCTTGAATTGCAACTGACCAATTTGGTCATTGAGGTTTTTGTTGTGGGATATTGCTGTCCTTGCCGCATTGATCGCGCTCGCCACATGATTGATGATGATCGCCGTAACAATGAACTTGCGGTTGTTCAACATATCCTCGCTCGCGATGCGTCTCTCTTTGTACAATGCCCTGTTGACATCCGAGTCCCACTGCCACGCGGAACCTGCGTTGACGTCATACAGGCGCTCTGCCTCACGTTCACGCAGTCGTTTGTCGTTGAACTCTTGTGTGTTGATGAAATTGCCGACGTCAACATAGAAGTTGTCGTCCTTCAGGGACGGATTCACTCCCGCGTGAGCCGCGGCAAAAGAGCGCGAATCGTTTTTAAGGGAATTGCCATAGATATCTGCCCCGGCGTAGCCAAGCCAAAGAAGCCCTTCAAGTCCCGAGAAGTACTTTCCCGTTCCCGACCATCCATCGGCATAATGCTCCCCGAGGCCCGGCAACAAGAGCGAGTAGATTGCCGCAATTGCGGGTGATTTTTTCTTTGCCACGAAATCCTGCATCGGAAATTCAACTCCGGTGAGTTCAGCTCGTACAGAAAACAAATCGTGTTGAGCTTCAAACAGTGTGAGGATTTTTGTTTCGCCGGCACGGAGAGATGCAGAGATGATAATCAACGCGCACACGCTGACGATTCGAGCCATGTATTCCCCTTTCATGGTGGAAAATTTATGAGGTTGGAAAATACCCTACGCCAGTTTCCGTCAAACACCATAACGGGAACGTCGAGCAACTGTCCGAGCTGAGGAATGGTCATGTCGTCGAGAAAAACATTGTCAATATTGACGATGTCGGGCGGAAGCAGAAGCATATCACCCAAATCTTTTCCTTGTAACGATGAAACTAAACATTTTCCCGAAAGAAGTCCAGCAACGGTTACGCTTCGTCCGTAGAGAACATTAGGAACAACTTCGAGCGCAACTTCCAGGTTTCCAATCTTTTGGAGAACTGGATGAATGGATTTTTGGATGAATGGAAATGGGAGTTCTGCCGTCGCCAGCGTCAGTTTCTTTGTCGATGCGAGCGCCTTCGGAAATTTCCTCGATTGCTTTTCAAATTCCATTATGAAGCTCCGAACGATGCCGACGCCGTTTTCTGTTTGAGGAAATCCGTCATAGTACTCTTCGTTCGGAATTCCTCTTTCTGCCACGATATGAAATTCATCGGAACAATAGACAAAGGAGCGACCGATTTCTTTCCTGAAATTCTTTTGCCATTGACTGACAATGTCAAGCAAAACGTTCGCGTAATCTTTGTCCACTTTTTTGAGATGGTAAAGTCCAAACCGATGGTCGGTTAATCCAACGGGAACGATTGCGAGCGAGATGATATGCTTGTTGAATTCAGCCAAATCGTTGACGGTCTTTTCCAACACCGCGCCATCGTTCAATCCAGGACAGAGCACGATCTGCGTGTGCATATCAATCTCGTTGTCATGAAGAAGTTTGATTTTTTCGAGAATCAAATCATCCTTCTTCAACCCCATCATCAGCTTGCGGATTTCGTACTCGGTGACATGAACGGAAATGTATTGCGGTGAGAGTCGTTGTTGAATAATGCGGCGAAGGATTGCGGGACCTGCGTTCGTCATCGTCGTGTAGTTGCCGTACATAAATGACAAGCGATAATCGCCATCGCGGAAGTACACTTGCTTGCGCATCCCTTGCGGATTCTGATCAACGAAACAGAAAATGCAATCGTTGCCGCAAGCGAGAATTTTGAAATCCTCGAAGTCAACGCCGAGCCGCTCGCCTTCGTCCTTTTCGATGTCGTATATCGTCACTTCGCCGTTGCGCGCAATCTTCACAGAAATCTCTGCGTCGCTTTCGTAGAAGCGATAGTCAATCGCATCGGCAACGCGCTTGCCGCTTATTTCGAGCAACTCGTCGCCTGATTGAAAGCCGAGTTCGTTTGCGATGCTGTTGGGTTCTACGGTGGTAATTCTCATCTTGTCTCGCCCAGTCCTGAGCGAAGCGAAGGACCTCGGTGTATTTCGCTAGCAGAGAGATGCTTCGCTGCGCTCAGCATTGAGAGTCCGCTCGGCATGTGGGGCTCGATAACAATCTCAACAAACGTATTCTCCGCCGTCTCATCCGCAGACAAACCCACGCGAACATAATTCTCCGAAAATCCAAACCGCATTCCATCCTCGACATCGCCTTCCATCAACACGGAAACAGTCTTACCAATCATACTGCGATAGAACGCGTCTTTCTTTTTCTGAGAGAGAATTCTCAACATCTCATTTCTTTTGAATCGGATTCGCGGCTCGACGGCGTTTCCTCCGTGAGGAGTCTCGACGAGTCGGCGATGACCCTCTACGAGGCCGTGGGCCGACCCGTCGGTCGAAGACCCGTCGGTCGAAGACTCTCTACGAGACCGTAGGTCGACTCGTCGAGGAGCCGATGGCTTTCGGACAAACTCAGCGGCTGGAGTATTTGGTCGCTCGGAATATGTGAAGACATGAAGATATGAAACAGGAAGTTCGGTCAAGAACAACTGCGTCTCTTCAAAATGTTCTTCCGTCTCGCCAGGAAATCCAACGATGACGTCAACGCCAATGCCGCAATCGGAAAGTTGTTTTCTGATGCGATGAATCAAATCGTGATAGTACGTTGTATTATAGCGGCGTCTCATACCGCGCAGAATTTCATCGGAACCGCTTTGCAAGGGAATGTGAAAATGGTTTGCCATTTTCTTTTCGCTTGCAACGAAGTCGAGAATTTCCTGCGTCAGTAAGTTCGGCTCGATCGAGCTGATGCGAATGCGTTCGAGCCGATCAACCTTCACCAACTCGCGCAACAATGCGAGCAAGTCGGTTCCGTTCTTCTTCCCATAATCACCGACATTTACTCCCGTGAGAACGATTTCTTTGTAGCCTTGAGTAACGAGCGTGTTCGCCTGCCCGACACACGCTTCGATGCTCTGACTTCTGCTCGCGCCGCGCGCAAGCGGAATCGTGCAGAAGCTGCAGTTGTAATCGCAACCATCTTGCACTTTCAAAAATGCGCGGGTTCTATCCGTCGCGCTTGTCGAGTAACCGACTCCGAAATCATCAACCGTAGCAATGTCCGAAACGAACACACTTGGCGTTCGCTTCTTTTCCGTTTCAATGTAGTTGACGAGATTGAATTTTTCCTTCGCGCCCAACACCACGTCAACCCCTTCGATGGAAGCGACTTCCTCAGGCGCAAGCTGCGCATAGCAACCTGTCACGATAACGAACGGATCGCGCGACGTTCTCAATGCACGACGAATAAGCTGACGACATTCGCGGTCAGCCCGCTCCGTAACACTGCACGTGTTGATGACGCAAACGTCCGAGTCTTCGCCAAACTTAACAATCTCGAAACCGCGATCGGTGAATTGCTTTCCGAGCATCGAAGTTTCGGCATAGTTGAGTTTGCAGCCGAGGGTATGGAGGGACACACGAGGCATCAATTTAGCTCTTCAAGAATTTGTAAAAATTCTTCGGGCGTTACAGCCTCAACGGGAGAGTTCTTAAAGTCTTTGATATTGCGTGTAACGATGTAATTGCATCCGTTCACTTCTGCAAGACTTGCAACAACGGCATCCTCAAAATCACTCATCGGCTGTCTTCGTGCCCGAAGAAACAATTGACGATCTTCAGACAACACGTCGAATTGATCGAGAAGCCAATCAATTGTTTCACCAGCCTTTGCTTTGGTGAGATGTTTTGCAGTGTGATAATGAATCGTCGTTACGCCGTGACTTGGAATGAATGCTGGAATTTTCTCCCTACCAACGACACTGATAACCGCTGACGAGAACTCGACACCAGGTAACCGATTCTCAACAACATCCAGTATGACGTTGAGGTCGAGAACAATTTTCATGAATGCTTCTTCAATAAGTACTCGTGGTATTCTTCTCGCGCATCATTGCTTCGCGGCAGAATGCCAATCATATTCTTGACCTTAGGGTCGATTGCAAAACGTTCTTTCTTCAACAATCTTTTTGCGTAACGTCTCAACAACTCCGTTGCAGTGAGCTTATGCCGTTGCGCGTATTGTTCCAATGATTCGATCTCTCGCGGAGAGAGAGGGACATTCAAATTGGAGTTTCTCATCGTCATTCTCCTTTCAAGAATAATATAGTGAATCCGCAACAATACAAAAAACACGCGCCGTACTTCATATCAGGCAACCGATTCTCAACAATCCGACTCATAGGAGAAGGTTGCACCTTTCCTCTGCCGCAGACAAATATTTATTCGAAATATCTATACCGATTGATTTGCGACCGAGCTTGTGCGCAACTAACATCGTCGTTCCCGTTCCGCAAAAAGGGTCGAGTACAATTCCCTCTTGCGGGCAGGTTGCGAGAATTGGAATCTTGCATAAGTCTTCGGGGTATGGAGCGAAGTGATTTCCGCGGTTTTGAGTGTCCTCTGGAATAATATCCCAAACATCGCTCGGCTTGCTTCCGTTAGGATGGTACTTCAAAAAATAGAAGCCCTTCTCTTGAAGTTCTCTTGCTCTGCCTGAAACTTTTTCGGAATCGGAATGCGTAGTTCTTTGTTGACCTCGAATAATCATTCGGAAGTCCGCGACTTTGCCTTGAGTAATTTGGTTCAACATCTCCTGAAGTGCGACACTTGCGGTATTCCTTTCTTTTTCCGTCAAGCTTGTTGACAA
Source organism: Ignavibacteriota bacterium (assembly GCA_031394795.1). Taxonomy (GTDB): domain Bacteria; phylum Bacteroidota; class Ignavibacteria; order UBA10030; family UBA6906; genus CAADGV01. The sequence continues at coordinate 16,495 of JANNUB010000370.1, forward strand.
TTCAATTTGCCGCTTGTATCGGACTCCGCTGACTCCGGTTGCAGAGACTATCGAGCCGTTGACAACTTTCGATTTTTTGGGATTAGACCGAATAGCATCTGCTTTGAAAAAGTAACCTTTGGACAATTTTACCAAATGAAAAATATTCTCATGGACATTGCGGAGCCGATCGGAAGCAGTATCAGGTCCGCCTTTCACCTTATTCCATACAACACTGTTGCGAAGAATCCATCCTTGTTCATCAGTCAATCGTAACACCACGCGCCACGGAATGCCAAGCAATTGCTTGTCGGAATATGAGTCACCAATGTTCAACCAAAATGAGCCTGACGATTTCAAGACCCTCTTGACTTGAGCAAAAATTTCTACAAGGTGAGCAATGAAGTCATTATAGTCTTCTTCTAACCCGATCCCACCATTGATGTATTCTCGCTTTCCCCAATACGGTGGACTCGTCATACAAAAGTCAACCGATTCATCAGGTAATTCTTGAAGAACCTTTACAGCATCTCCCGCAAAAAAAATGGGAGCGTATGTTTTGCAGTTCACATACTTATGAAACGAAACTGCAAAATCTTTCGATACCAATGCGCACCTTTGTTGAGAGTACTCACAAGATACAAAAAACACCCGCCCAACTTCACATCAGGCGGGTGTTCGCGTTCTTTTACCGAACTGAAATCAGTTCTCCGCCGGGATCGAAGTATCCGTCGTTTCGATGGCGCCGCCGGTGATGGTCGCGCTGTCGCCAATCGTTGATGCGGGAAGTTTGTGCTTCGCCAGGTACTCGTCAACGACGTCCGATTCTTTGTCCTTCAGCGCGTCCACTGCAGAGAGGACAATCTTCTTCGAATCCTTGTCGAACTCCAGGACTCGCAATGGAAGCGTATCGCCGACTTTGAACTTGTCGCCGATGTTCTTGACCTGCGTTGTCGCGAGGTGCGACACGGGGACGAATCCATCCACGCCCATCGGAAGCTCCACAATGACTCCCTTCTCGATGAGACGAACGATTGTTCCCTCCACTTCCGTTCCGCTCTTGTACGAATCGCCGAAACGATCCCACGGGTTGTCTTCCATCTGTTTGTGACCGAGCGAGATGCGGCGCTGTTCCACATCAACGCCGAGGATGACAACCTCAAGCTCGTCTCCTTTTTTCACAACTTCTCCCGGGTGACGAATCTTCTTTGTCCATGAGAGATCCGAGATATGCACGAGTCCGTCAACGCCTTGCTCAAGCTCGATGAAGACGCCAAAGTTCGTCAGGTTGCGCACAACGCCCTTGTGGCGCGAGCCAAGCGGATATTTTTCCATCAGCGTATTCCACGGATCAGGTTCGAGCTGCTTGATGCCGAGCGAGAGTTTCTTGCCGTCTTTGTCAAGCGAGAGGATGACGGCATCGATCATCTGCCCCATCGACACCAGTTGGGAAGGATGCTTGACGTGCTGGGTCCAGCTCATCTCGCTGATGTGGATCAATCCTTCGATGCCTTTTTCGATTTCGACGAACGCGCCGTAGTCGGCAAGGGACACGACCTTGCCCTGTACCTTCGTTCCGACCGGATATCTCGTTTCGATATTTTCCCACGGGTGCGGCTGAAGCTGCTTGTAGCCGAGGGAGATGCGTTTCTTCTCCTGATCGAAGTCGAGCACAACGACCTCGATTTTTTGATCGAGCTTCGCGATTTCGCTCGGATGATTGATGCGGCCCCAGGAGAGATCCGTAATATGCACAAGACCGTCAACGCCGCCAAGGTCAACAAACACACCGAAGTCGGTGATCGCTTTGACCGTGCCTTCAAGCTTGAGGCCTTTTTCCAATCCGGAAATGATCGCCTGCCGCTGGCCCGCCATTTCTTCTTCGACGAGGATTTTATGGCTCACCACAACGTTCTCCGAAGGATGGTTGATCTTCACAACGCGGAAATCCAGCATCTTGCCGATAAACGCGTCAAAGTCGCGCACAGGCCGCACGTCAATTTGCGAGCCGGGAAGGAAGGCATCAATGCCTAACAGGTCAACAACAATTCCCCCTTTGATACGGCGGACACATCGTCCCTGCAGGACCTCGCCCGTTTCAAACGATTTCGTCACACGTTCCCAAATGCGCATGAAGTCCGCGCGCTTGCGCGAGAGCGCGAGCTGTCCATCCTTGTTTTCAATGTTCTCAAGAAACACCTCCACCTCATCGCCGACTTTCAACTCGGGGATGCCGGCAAACTCGCTCTTCGCCACAAGTCCTTCGCTCTTGAACCCGATGTCGATCGAAACATCACTGTCGCCGATTGCAGCAATGCGTCCCTTCACGATCTCCCCCTCGGAAATCTTCCCCATCGTGCCTTCATACAGTTTCTTGAGATCGTTGAATTCAGCCTCGCCGTATTCACGATCAACTACCGATTCCATAACGCTGTGTCTTGATGCCATTACTCCACCCATTGTTAAACATAACGTCCCGTGGTGCGGGACCCATCCGCTGGCGTTCCTGTGTTCAGTGCACAGACGGACTGCTTCCTTTTCCATCATCGCTGCGCCGTCATCAATCGCAACGCTCAAATGAAGAAGAAGCGAAATGTTGGTTTATGATATTGTTTATTTATTGATGACGAAGAATGTTTCCAATTCACTTTTGCAAAACAAGGTTGCGGAAGACGATCCTTGACACCGTCGCTTCCATCGCCGGAGTCAGGACGTATGGACGCGAGCACTTTCTTTTCTGGCCGCCGCTTTCAGACAACTCAAGAATGAGTGCCGCTCCTTCGCTTCTCGCTTGCAGCGTGGGATTGTCGCCCTCGACCCATTTCGTGACCAGCACATTCAGCGAACTGTCCGCTTGGCGCGTCGTAATCAGGTTGATGTATGAACTATCACGATCACGACCGCTTTCGAGAAACGCATCCTGAAACCTCGATGTCGGAGATGTCTGCCCCTGCGTAGCGGTGTCAACACCCTCATCCTTCTTGCATCCGGCAAGCCCCAAGAGGGCAATTGTCAGAACGAGAAACGGCAAGTATGTCTTCATGGGGAACTCCTTTATATAGTGTGAAACATTCCCCTGGGAAACACTTGCGTCGCTTACACAGCGACAGGCTCAAACATCTTTTCGATCGTCGCCTTCACTTTTTCCATCAACCACTGCGGAGTGCTCGTTGCCCCGCTGATGCCGACATTCTCCTTCCCCTCGAACCATTCGCTCTTCAACTCGAATTCTTCTTCGATAAAGTACGTGTTATGGTTTGCATGGCGACAGATATCATACAGCACTTTTCCGTTGGATGAACTCCTTCCCGCGACAAAAATCATTACGTCATTCTGCTGCGCAAATTCTCGGAGCTTCTTGTCCCGCCCCGACACCTGACCGCAAATCGTATCCTTCGCGTGAAAATCTATCGCAGCATCCTCAAACGTCCCGACCTCGAACACGGCTTCGATTTTTTCCTTCATCACGCGCGCAATCTCGGAGAACGTCGGTTTGTCCATCGTTGTCTGCGAAAACAGGACCGTATTGCGCGACAGATCGAGCTTCGAGATTTCCTCTGCACTCTTGACGACAACCGCCTCGCCGTTCGTGTGACCGACAAGCCCAATGACTTCGGCGTGATCTTTCTTTCCAAAGATGACGACCTGATACCCCTTGTCATAGAACTTTCGAATACGCTCCTGCACCTTCGTCACGACCGGACAGGTCGCGTCAATAATTTCGACTCCGTGCTTGTGCGCCAATGCGTATGTCGAAGGCGGCTCACCGTGCGCGCGTATCAGCACTTTCTTGCCGGCGAGTTTCGCGAAATCCTCGTGCGTAATCGTCTCGAGTCCCTTCTCCTTCAGCCGGGCTATTTCCACCGGATTGTGAATAACGGGACCGAGCGAGTATAACTTTGGCTCGTCGGCCGAAGCTTCAGCGCAGGCGGATGTTTGTTTCAGCTCGTCTTCGGCAATGTCAATTGTCCGGACGACACCCCAACAGAAGCCGGAACTTTTGTCTATGGTTACTTTCATCTTTTTTTCAATCCTGAGCGAAGCGAAGGATCTCACTGCATTTAATTGGCTGTGAGACCCTTCGCTCCGCTCAGGGTTTGTTGCGCCTTGTCAACGATGAACTCGACCTGCTCTTCGATCGTCATGTTCGACGTATCCAGCTCGATCGCATCGTCGGCTTTGCGCAACGGACTCTCGTCGCGCGTTGAATCTTTCTTATCGCGCTGCCGGATTTCTTCTTTCAGTTCATTGGCGTCGGGTGCGAATCCTTTTGCATCAAGATCGCGCTTACGCCGCTCTGCGCGCGCTTCTATGCTTGCGACCATGTAAATTTTCAAATCCGCATCGGGAAAGACGACGGTACCGATGTCTCGTCCCTCCAACACAACACCTCCGTCCTTCCCCATCCTGCGCTGCGCTTCCACCATTGCTTGCCGCACCACGCGGACCGTGCTCACTGAACTCACGGCAACCGTGACTTCCGGAGAGCGGATTTCTTCCGTTACCTCTTCGCCGTCAAGCAGAATTTTCAAAGAACCATTTGTCGCCAGCAATTCGATGCGAGTTTCGCTTACCAGCGCTGCGATCCGCTTCGAATAAAATTCGTTGATGCCGCTCCGGCGTACCTTGAGTGTCATCGCCCGATACATCGCGCCCGTATCAATGTGCAGATAACCTAATCGCGCAGCGACTAACTTTGCCGTCGTGGATTTTCCCGAAGCCGCAGGCCCGTCAATCGCGATGACTAACTTTTTCAAACGCTCCACAAACTCAAGGGGTCTCAGAAAACCTTACAATGCTGGGGAAATAATATCAGTAGTGTCCCATTAAGCGAATGCTGCAATGTTGTAAGCTGTTAGATAACTTGAGCTTCAAAGAATTTTTGACCGGCATCGATTTCAATTTCGTTTAGGAATTTGTGATGCTGCTCTTTTCGAATTCTTCTAAGAAAAACTGCAATGGTACGAGTGTTGTCACAGGGTTTAGTGGGACACTACTGAAATAATATAACAAATTGACAATGGAACAGCAATGCACGAATCGCATTAAGGAATGCTAACCGCTGTATCACACAATTGCAACTCTCGGACCGAACTGCTATATTTGCGTCATAATCCACTACCCAGATTCTCTAACTTCTATTCACATCTTTCACATCTATATACCAAGGAGGGTACTGCACGTCATGGGCTCGTTCGGGGAAATATCGTCCACGACTGCTATGCTGTGAGCGGGTATGCGTCTGGAATATACGTTGACGGCGCGAGTAATATCAGTGTAGAGCAAAACATATGCTATCTTAACGATATGGGTTTCACTTTGGGTTGCGAAGTGCCTGGATTCGTCGCCCGATTTAATAAATTCCAAAGCAACTTTGCCTACCATAACATGAGGTGGGGTTTTAGCATTGGGGCATATGATCCATTCGGGACATCGAACGATACGTCGGGCACGGTGGAAAGTAGTTGGATTGTCGACAACACGTCGTATAATAACGCCCAAGCAAACACAGGGGAGGGCGAGCTGATGATTGATTATGCAACTGAGAGCGCAATCGTTGGGAATATTTTCTATTGCAACTCCAGCAATCGGCTCATGATTTCAAATTTCCCCGATCTCGTCAACCGCGTGTGGCTTGACTGGAACATGTGGTGGACCCCTGGCGGAGCAAACAACGCTATATTCAGAGTCAACGGTTGGCCTGGTCCGGATTACACCACATGGAGTCAATACAGAAATGCATCATATGAGGACCCTAATTCTCTGTTTGGCTATCCTCGGTTTGTGAGCACGAGCTATCCAACGCCGAATCTGCATTTGCTTTCAAATTCTCCCGCTATCGGTGCCGGGCGACCCGACTATCAGCCGATACCAACTGACTACGACATAGATATGCAAGCTCGGATCATGGGCGGTAGAATCGATATCGGGGCTGATGAGTATCTTGCAGCAGCAAAACCGGCCTCCGGGGAGCACAGGACGTCGGCCCCGGTTGCATTTGCCCTTTATCAAAACTATCCCAACCCGTTCAATCCTTCGACAAAAATAACACTTGATCTCCCTCTAACATCGTATGCTATTCTGGCTGTATATGATGTTCTAGGTCGGAAAGTCGCTTCCTTGGTAGACGGACTGACGGAGGCGGGATCCTATCAAATCAGTTTTGATGCTTCGAGATTACCGAGCGGCAATTATTATTATAGATTGCAGGCTGGCAACTACATCCAGACGAAGCAAATGATGGTCCTGAAATAAGGAGTTGGAATGAGACTGACCCTTTGGTGGAATGTTTCGCAACCTTTTCGTTTAACGAACAGAACGTAAAGCTGTTGGTCACTCCCGCCCAACAAATCTGCTTCATTAAACGCTTAAGAAAGGAACCTGAATGCACAAACTCGTCTCACGGACATTGGTTGTTCTTAGGAACCA
>JANNUB010000485.1:0-6365 GCA_031394795.1 Ignavibacteriota bacterium
TCAATTCCACTGAATCCGTTTTCCCGTTCTCAAAATTTCTTCCTCGAACGGATCGTCGGGCGTGAAGTCTCGGACTTCTCATTGCGGTTGACGAGATGGCTCGGCGACTTCGCTATGCAAATCTTCACTGCGAAAATCGGCGCCATTGTGCCAAAGTTCATACTCGCTCAAATCCATTTCATCGTTCCATGAGATGCCGTAGCCGCCGTCATCAACTTTCACCGCCCGAAAGAATGCCTCTGTACGAAGCAATCGAAACGTCTCCAACTTGATTTTGGTGTTGCAATCATAGATTCTCTTCTCACCATTGGCAAATGTGATGAGCAAGCGTTTGCCCTCAAGCGGCTGAACTGCTGCAATTTTTGGTACGTTCATTTTTTTCTCCTTCACTATTCTAATCCAGGCAGTCGTTTGAATTCGTTTGTGTTCCACATCGAAAGTAATTCTTGCTGATGTTGGCTTGCCCATTCTTTCACTAATCGTTGTGCGCGCGATGGAAGGTCGCCCTCTATCATCTCTAATGTTTGAATGTTGAACACACCGTTGTACTCTGCGTACACAGCGTGAAAGTGAGGAACACCATGTTCACTTTGACTGAAGTACATTTTGATAATCACGCCATAGAACCGCGCGACAACTGGCATAGAACCTCCGTTTCAATTCCACTGAATGCGTTTTCCCCATCGTAGCGCCAATCGTTCTGGTACAAATATACTTCACCCGCGTATCGTTTGCAACATACCAATAGTTTGCTGTTCTCTCTTTTCATATTTTCAAATATGCTAACCCATCTCAGCCGCCCATTTGAAACCGAGCTTCACTTTCAAGTAAAATTCTACGACGTTGACATGCTCGGGTATGCACACAACATCGTGTACATCCGCTGGCTGGAAGATTTGCGAACGGCGTTGTTGGCGCCGCACTACTCGCTTCAACGCTGCATCAACGAAGGCATTTCGCCTATCGTGACAAAGACGACGATCGAGTACAAGAAGCCGCTGCGGCTCGCGGATGAGTTCATCGGCAAAGTGTGGTTGAGCAAGATCGAAGGCTTGCGATGGAGTGTTTCGCACGAGATGTATCACAACGGTGCAATCACCGCCACTGCGGAGCAAACCGGCATCTTCATCAACCTCACCACGCATCGCCCCATTCCGATTCCTCAGGAGTTCTCCAAAAAATTCTTCGAGCACCAACAAACCGCGAACGGTTGATGTCTTCACTTGACGACACCGTCGCCGATGTTTTCTCCGCCACGGGGAGGCTTTCCGGATTCAAGGAATTCGAGCTTCGTCCGCAGCAAGGAACAATGGCGGCAGCCATAGCACAATCTCTGCAGAAGCAGCGGCATCTTATTGTCGAAGCGCCGACGGGTGTGGGCAAAACGCTCGCTTATCTCGTTCCCGCACTGCTGTACGCGCAGGAAGCAAAACGCAAGGCAATCGTCTCCACGCATACGAAAAATCTCCAGGAGCAAATCGCACGGAAGGACATTCCGATTGTTCGATCGCTGCTCGACGTTAAATTCAGCGCTGTCGTTCTTAAAGGGAGAAGAAACTATCTCTGCACGACGCGGCTTCAGCGCGCGCTGGAAACGACCGGGCTGCTCTTCGACATCAAGCAGCAAGAGCAGCTCATGCAGATTCATGCATGGTCGCGGCGCACCACGACCGGCGATTTCGAAGATCTGGATGTGAACGTTGATCCGGAGGTGTGGGAAATGGTCAGTTCCGAGATGGGAATTTGCAGCGCGCAGGTGTGCGGCTTCAGTTGTTTCTTTCAACAAGTGAAGGAACGGGCGCGGCAAGCCCGCCTCGTTGTCATGAATCATGCGCTCTTCTTCACGCTCTTTGCGGCGCAGGAATCGGAAGAGTTCTTCGTCTTTCCGAATGATTTCGTGATCTTCGATGAAGCGCATACGTTGGAAGCCGTTGCCGGCTCGGGAATCGGAAAGAAGATCTCGCGCTATCAAGTCCTTTCCTCAATCCACAAGCTGTACAATCCCAAAACGAAAAGGGGACTTTTCGCAAAGCAAAAAAAGGCGGTGCGTGCGATGTGCGAAGACGTCGAAGCTGGCGCAGAAGATTTCTTCGACACGATCAGAACAGTCGCACAATCGCAGCTTGCCGGCAATCCCTACTCTAAAGAACTCCGCGTCCGCCGCCCGCATGTTGTTGACGATAGAATCACGCCGCCGCTTCGCGAGCTGCAACGTGAAGTAGAGAAGGCCGAAGGAACGGCAAAGAACGATGTGGAGAAAGCGGAGCTTGCCGCGGCAAGGCGATACGTGCGCGAAGCGGAAGTGCTCATAGACGAGTTCCTCGAACACGAGGAAGAGAAGTTTACGTACTGGATCGAGCTGAGCGGCCGCGCAAACGTGACGCTGTGCGCGTCGCCGTCGAACATCGCCGAGAGTGTAGCGCCGAAACTGTTTCGCGACGGAACCTCGATCATCATGACGAGTGCAACGCTTGCCGTCAACAACTCGCTCGACTATTTTCAGCGGCGCTTGGGCGCGGTCGGTATCGAGGGGATCATTCTCGATTCGCCATTTGCGTACGACAAACAAATGTCGCTCTGCATCGGGCACGACATGCCCGAGCCTGAAACCGACGGTTACACCGGAGCGCTTCCCGAGTGGATTATGCACGCCGTTGACCGGACGAACGGCAGAGCGCTCGTTCTCTTTACAAGCACGGCTCTGATGAACACTATCGCGAGCCGGCTCAAGCCGGAATTCGAGCTACGCGGGATTCGCTTGCTTGTTCAAGGAACTGACTATCAGCGGCACGAGTTGCTGCAGGAGTTCAAGCGCGACATTAGCTCGGTTCTCTTCGGACTCGATAGTTTCTGGCAAGGCATTGATGTTCCGGGCGAGGCGCTTGAGCACGTGATCATCACGCGGCTGCCGTTCACGGTTCCGAACCATCCGCTCATCGAGGCGCGCATCGAGCTGATCACATCACGCGGCGGGAATTCCTTCATGGAATACACTCTCCCCGAAGCAGTTCTCAAGCTGCGGCAGGGAGCGGGGCGGCTGCTCAGATCGAGGTCTGACAACGGAATTGTTACCATACTCGATTCGCGTATTGTCAACAAACGTTATGGGCGCGTTTTTCTTGATTCCCTCCCGAAATGCAAAATTGAGCTTCTTCACAAACAAGGGGGCGTTTTTCTTGCCGAATCAGTGGATCGGTAGCCATAAGTCATTGGTCTGACACATCTTCCAATTATGCTATTTTCTTAGGAAATTCATATTTTTTTTTGTTGCATTTTGCTAAGAATTCTGTATCTTTTCATTGGTTTGAGAATATGAAGTTAGAGTAGCGCACTGTAGTTTTACTAAATAACAACCCACTAACAACATAAAAGGAGGAGCATGGCTAAGTCAATGTCGAAGTCGGCGATTATGGGGCACTTCGCCACCAAATTTGGCATGAAGAAGAAGGAAGTTGCCGCATTCTTCGATGAAGTTGCAGCGCTCGCGTATAAAGAAGCGAGATACCAATTCACCATTCCGGGGATCGGAAAACTCGTGATGGTTGACCGGGCTGCGCGCATGGGTCGCAACCCTGCCACCGGCGAGACGATTCAGATTCCGGCAAAGACCGTTGTGAAATTCCGCGTCGCAAAAGCCGCGAAGGATGCAATCCTCGGCAATAGATAAACGCGCAACGCATCGAGTGTAAGAAAAGACCCCGTCGGCAACGGCGGGGTCTTTTTTGCTGTCATGCTATCGGATGAGCATCAGCTTTTTGGTTTGGACAAACGAAGTGCCGATGTTGTTTTTCACTTCCAGCTTATACAAATACACTCCGCTTGAGACCTGCGTGCCTGTTGCATTCGTTCCCCCCCATGTTACAGTATGGTAACCTGCCGGTTTTGTGTCATCAACGATACGGCGTACCTCCTGCCCAAGAGTGTTAAACACCACGAGGGTAACTCTACTTTCTTCCGGAATTCCGTACGTGATCCGGGTAGTTGGGTTGAACGGATTGGGGTAGTTCTGCCTCAGTACATATTCGTCGGGAATGGACGCGTTCGAAGCTGGATTCACTCCGGTCGTGGATTGATTGAAGTATCGGATACTCCGGAGGATGAACGTATCCTGCCGCGCAGGGCTTATTCCCTCAAGCCCGAAACCGAAATACGTTACGCCCCAATTTCCGTTTGGCCCGAGAACACGCACACCGGCAAGCTGCGAGCTATCGCTTCCCACGGGATAGTATAGAGTGGGTGTTGGCGTGCCGATGCTGCCACTTTCTAATGAGAGAATATCCTTTGATGTCTGTGGTCCGATGCCGCCGACAAAGAGATAGCTGACGCCATTGCCAATCACATCGCCGACAAAGCCCCGAAGAAGAAACGCGGTTGCAGTGCCGTTGAACCGGATTCCGAGGTATTGTGACAAGAGTGTGTCGCCTGCCGGAGAGTACTGGGCAATATTCTGTCCGGTGATAATCGCTTTCCCTCCTCCGCTCAAATGGTTCACAATCACGCGTCGTTCTACGGCAGTGAGCGAGTTTGTTGTGTCACTTCCTGTGAACCAAACAAGAACCGGCTTCTGTGAGAATGTGGCAAGGGCTGCCGAAGGAGCTGCATTGCTGTCTGCAACGCTGAACGTACGCGAGAGAATGTTGAGGCGACTGAGAGAACTCTGGTAGCTTGTTTGATACGATGCACCCGCGTCATCATCAACAATCAGGGCTTGTGCAACAGGAACGTTAAACGACAACGTTGCACCTCCGGGTGGCAGAAAAACTCCCTGCGCTTCAATGCGATCGATGTACGGCGGTGGAAGAATCGCAACAACACGGTAGCGTTCTTTCGAAGGAAGGTTCACTGAATAACTTCCGTTGCCTGCGGAAGTTACTGTCGCAGTCAGCCCATTCGGATCTCCCTCGCCATAAAACTCAACACGAGTAGCGATTGGAGCAAGTGCCCCTTGTACGGTGCCTGAAATCGTGGCGATTGGTGTTGGCGTAATTTGAATGTTGCGAACAATGGTTTGAGTCTGACCGACTCCCCCGGGTGGGTCGAACTGGACGCGCGATGAATCCCTCTCGTACCCAAATCCATCACCAACAATATCGAACGTCTGGTTTATTGCATTAGTTGAGTATTGTCCTGCCACATCTGTGAAGAGCGTGTCGAGCAGGTATCCGCTTCGGTTGTATCGTGACCCGATCGGGTTTTCGACCGGGCCCACAGTCGAGGCATTGCTTCCTTTGAACCAAAGCGGAAATGTACCTACGGGAGCGCTGTTGTACGTTACACTCCCCTGTATTCTCCACGAAGGATAGAGCACGCTGACTCCCATGATGTCTTCCGGATGGAGGGAACGCTTCGTTGTGTCGCCGGAGGAGCTTGACCACCACATCGTTGCCGGCTGCACTTGCGGTCCGCAGCCCGAGGTTGCGCCGCCGGGCAAGCCTGTGTGGTCAAGACCGAGATGGTGGCCCAGCTCATGTGCCGTGACGCTTTGAAGGTCTTGTTGTCCAGGCGCGCCCGTAGGACTGGGTGGAAAGTCGCGGGCATTCCAAATGAAATCAGACTCTGTTGCATGGTAACCTCCGGAGCTTGATGTGAACGTTTGAGAGAACGCGATCACATTCGTCGGTGGAGGAAAATTCACTCCCTGGAGATCGAAGAACAAGAGGTTGACCCCGTCAGCCCCGGGGCCGGACGCCGTTGAATTGGCGCCGAGGGCGAATTGCCAGTAGGAACTCGGAACGTTGTTCCATGTGTCTATTGCGCTCTGGATCGGGGAAACATAGTTCGACGGCGTTGAAGAGTTCAATTGTATTATCAGTGGGATTGCACTGTCGAAGTATGTCCGGCGGACGCCTGCAGTGTTTGTTATGAGACAGAAACCCATGAACAAAACCATTGCCGCAGCCGCGAAAGCCCTGCTTCGTTTCTGAAATCTCGACGTCATAATCATATCCCTTCAGGTTAGTGAGCAATGAATGTCCGAACTTCCCTGAGGAAGCTCTGAAGGGGAATATGATTCGACTTCGAGTTTGACTGTCGGATCTCCTCTTTCGTCACCGGGTCTATGAGGCCGATGTTATTCAGATCGTTGTACGCGACACTCTTGTTGTCTTCCGTGACAACGCTGAACTTGCCGAGGACAATTGAATGGATCCAGAGGTGATTCTTCCATTGAACAAGAAAAAGTACGACCTCCTCATTCCGGCGAAGCGAGGGGGAGCCGCTAATCTCCTGTGTCACATCGCCGACTATGCCGCCTAATTGCTTGAGGGTCACGGTTGAACTGTTGCCGCCCTTCAGCGATTCTTTCACCCGCACAGTTGTGTAGGTGTAGATGTTGTTTCCTTCCCATTGGGCGTAAGAAGAGAGGG
>JANNUB010000553.1:0-3191 GCA_031394795.1 Ignavibacteriota bacterium
CGACTCGGGATTGATGCATCTGGCAGCGGCCATGCAGAAAAAAATCGTCGCTCTGTTTGGCTCGACCGTAAGGGAATTCGGGTTCTTCCCCGTTGTAGCTCACAGTGTGGTTGTCGAACGAGAAGGGCTTCCGTGCCGGCCATGTTCTCACATCGGCAGGTCTTCATGTCCTGAAGGACATTTTCGGTGCATGGAGGAGATTTCCGCAGGAGAAGTTTTCGAACAAACGAAGAAATTGATGCTGGCGAATTGACTGAATTGATCAATTCAGCGCTTTTTTGTATGTTGAACCGTGTTTGGCTAGCAGCTCACGCTCGCATGAACGGGGTGTTCAGCGGTGCAGGGGAAAACGCAGGTACGCAAGTAAGACGGCCTTTCCGCCGGAGGCGGATCAGCCTTTGGCTGAAAGGCCGTCCTACTTAGATCAAATGCGTTGATTTACGCCCGGGGATGAGCTACATTTACTTCTAATTAGTTCTCGATGAAAAAGCAACAATATGGTCATGTTGAGCGCAGTTCTGATGTTGTTTATCAGGACGAAGTCGAAACATGCGCTGAGCAGTCTTCGACTTCGCCCTCTACGCTTGCTTACGCTTCGCTCAGACTGAATGAGACTTTTTCAGTGAGAACAAATTATTCCGGCGTTGTTACACTATAAATGATTTCCGTGCTTCACCGTCACTAATTGGTCATGACAACTCCTAACCCTATACGTGTCCTCATTATCGATGACGAGCGCTCCTTTGGACTCGGACTTGAAATGTCCCTGAAAATGGATGGGCTTGCTGCAAAGTCAGTCGATTCCGCCGAAGCCGCAGTTGAGCTCCTTGAAAAAGAGAGCTTTGACGTCATGATCTGCGATTATTCAATGCCGGGGATGAACGGAGTGGATTTCTTGAAGTGGATGCGGGAACGTCGTATCGATACTCCGGTTCTGATGCTCACGGGAGCGGGCTCTGAAACTATCGCCGTTGAAGCAATAAAATCCGGCGCCTACGACTATTTTCGAAAGGAGCAGGTGGACACTGCTCGACTTGCGGCGGAGATCAAGAATATCCATGAACGATACACGGTTGCCCGTAAAAAAAAGGAACTCGAACTGGAACAACGCCGCGTGGAGGAAAAAGAGAAGGAACTCGAGTCCCTGCGCATGTTCGAGGGCACGGTCAATTCGATCGGACAGTTTCTGGAAAACGGCCTTTCCGGTCTTGCCAGAAAGGTTCAAGTGAATGGTGAACGGCTACTCCCATACATTGCGGATGACGGGAAAGATCAATTCACAAAATTTCTTGGTGACTTGCAAAAAGAAATTGACCTTGTCGCAGCTGGAGTGAAATCCATTTCTGACCTTTCCGCCCTGGTGGCTCAAAAGTTAGAAAGGATTCAAGCAGAACGAAAACGCTTGGGATGACGAGTTCTTCAGGACCACTCCTGTACCAGTCCCGTCCTATGCTTCCGAAGTGAATAATGCGTCGGCTTAGAAAAGTCACATTCTAAGATTGAGGTTTCCTTACGAAATTACAATGACTTACCAAGCTAAAAAACTGCCAGTAAAAGGGGAAAGTACGCCGGACCAAATGACGTTAGATTCACGTGATTTAGGTGATTGACTTTGCCTTGAAGAATTAGTATTGTTTTACAGTCAAAAAAGGGTATCACACCCCAGTTGGGAAAAGAAAAGGAAGTAAACATTGCTTGATCAAGAATTTCAATATTTTGTGACCAATCAAAAAGACGTTGTCCTTGGACATGAGGGTAAATTTGTTGTTATCAAGGATAACAAAGTGTTGGGATATTATGATACAATGCTCCAAGCATATACGGAAACATCTAAGAAATTTGCTCCAGGGACATTCTTAATTCAACACTGTATTTTGGGTCCAGAAGCATATACTCAGGTATTTCACTCTGGTTTGGTCTTTGGCCACAAATAAATAGACAATTGTCTAAGACGAAAATCGCGCCCCAAGCATTCACCGTTAGGAGTACGGGTGGATACTTGGGGCAACTCATTACTGACATCGGCATAGGACCACTCATTGATTCTACGACTGGTCAACCTCCCTTGCGGCCAACATATTCAACAAAGGCTCTTTGGGACACCGGTTGCTCATTCTGTGCCATCTCCGATGATACAGCAAGCCAGAATTCATTGGGGCTAAAACCAATTTCGAAACAAAATGTTCAGTTTGGAGGCGGTGAATCTATGGAAGATGTATTTCCCGTTACCGTCTTCCTTCCAAACAATATTCGCGTAACTGGTGTACAAGCAACGGCCTGCCGAACCCCCCAAATACAAGCAGGACAGTTTGCACCCCCATGGGGATTCATAGTGGGAATGGCTTTCATCAATAATGGGAGATTTTGCCATCAGCAATCAGGGAGGGCAAACAGTTTTTACTTGGCAATGTCCATCTTTAAGTTCGTTTGATTTCGTGCAGGACATCAATCGAGCGATTTTCAAGAATGTTGGAAGAAATGATCAATGTCCATGCAACAGTGGTAAGAAATTCAAAGACTGTCATTGGTCCCAAGTCCATTAAAGAATTAGGAATCTTACTGAAAACCCATTCTTTAACGTTCTGAAGCTCTTCTGCAAATCTCTCAGTTTGTAACTTCCCCCATCCAAGGTCTCTCAAAAGTAAGCCCGATGCCCAAAGATGCACGCGTTTTCCATTGAGGAGTTAATACTCGCCAACTCCCTTTCCATCTAAGCTTTGTGGAATATTTGACCAGATGCACAGTTAGAAGGGATGAAGCGCTGAAAAAAATAGACCGGATAATGCGGGAAAAGCTGTGTTTGTCATCCCAAAAAACAAAGCCCTGATAAAACTGGGCTTTGTTGTTCGAACCCATCGCAATCTTATCAAAATCTTACGACTAATCCGAGAGGAATCCCCACTTTGTTCATTGTCTTGACATCACAAAGTGCAATTGCTACCTTGTTCGACCTAAAGTTAACCAAGTGATCGGCCAAACCATATCCGATACTCTGACTCGAGTGTCTTTTTAAACCAAATAAACCGACCCTCTTCTTTTCCCCCTCCTGCCTGCCGGCAGGCAGGTCGGAAGGGGGAAATAAAAAAGGGGTCGGCTTGAACCCAGAAAACGTATGATCGGACAGACTATTTCTCATTACAAAATTCTTGAAAAGCTCGGCGAGGGGGGAATGGGCGTCGTTTACAAAGCCG
>JANNUB010000572.1:0-2186 GCA_031394795.1 Ignavibacteriota bacterium
GAGGGTTTTCCGGGACAGCAGTTATATGCCACTGGCGGCAAAATTGAATTACCCGATGTGACGATCACCAGCATCCCTTCTGCGCATAATGAGGGGGACGAGATGAAGGCTGAAGGCGCATCCAATTACATTTACCTCATCGAGACAGGCGGCCTGCGCATTGCCCACTTTGGTGATATTGGGCAGGATGTCCTTACCGTCGAACAACTGGCCACACTGGGCGAAATTGATCTTGCCATCACACAGCTTTCAAACAGTTTCAGTAATATGAATTCCAGCAACCAGAAAGGCTTGAACCTGATCAAGCAAGTCGAGCCGCACCTGATCCTGCTCACCCACTTTGACAATGCTACAGTGGATCAATTGGTTCAAGAATGGCCCAATGGGTATTTTCTTGCCCAGGGACCGGCAATATTGAGCAATGATAATATTCCCGATGGCACAGGACTTTTCTTCATCGGAAACGGGGCAATTGCTTACGGGAAGGTATACTCGCTGCAAGAATGGAAGTGAAGTAACGAAAAGGATTGACTGCAACCTAGATTCACGCAATTACTGATATTAAAGATTCAAGCAATCATTCTTTCTGGGTAAAACGCGCCCAACACCGCGTGCGCTGGCCGCTGGGGAGTCTGCGCGATTTACAAGTATATTTCTGGCTTCAAGTTTTTTTCTGCTCCCAAGCAGAGTCCACGCCCGCCACAGCGCCAGTAACGCAAACCGTTGGGCTGCTTAACCAAAAGCAAGAGTAGATTTTGAGTTTTTACCGACTTGAAAATGGAGAGTAAACCCATGCTCCACATCACTACAGAACGATTGATCTTGAAACCGCATACCCAAAACAGCCTATCTTGGTTGAACGCCACATTCAACAATCCAAATGAAGATTACTTCAATGGTGATGATCCACCCAGAGAACGCCCCGAGCCGCTGGAAGAAACCCAAAAACTACTCGATCGAATTCTCAGCAGACCACCAGATGCAGATATCGTTGACTACGCCATTCAAAAACAGGATAAGGAGGAACTGATCGGGTGCGGAATGATCGCTCATATCAACCGCTATAACCGCCGATGTGATCTAGGCATTGGACTAGGATGGAATAAGGCAAATTGGGGCAAAGGATACGCAAGCGAGACCCTGCAAGCCATCATCGTTTATTGTTTTCGAGAATTGGATATGAACCACATTGGAGCGGAAATCTATGAATTCAACGCACCTTCTATTCGTCTGTTTGAGAGAAATGGCTTCCACCGTGATGGGATAAGACGTCAGTACATTTTCAAGGATGGCGTTTTCAAAGATGTGTATATATACAGCCTCCTCCAAGAAGATTGCGAGAAACTAGGCAAGCGCGTTTGATGGACACATGATCGAATCTCAGACGCAGCCCAACACCGCGTGCAGCGGACAAGAGCGGGGAGTCTACAAGCTACCGCGAGTCAGCGCTAAACCGGTTTTTCACCTTTTGGGTTCTGCCCGTCAAAGTCCCGCTCTTGCCGCTAACGCCTGCCGTTAGGCGCTAAGTATAAAAAATATCGCGAATTGTAGGAAAGCTTCCGGAAGGACCTGTATCATGAAAATCGCTTTGTTCTACTACGACGGGTTTTCTGAATTTGAAATTGCCCTGATCGGCTTGTTTTTCAAAGAACATGATGTCATTGCAATCGCCTTGGAAGATCGTGAATACAAAAGTGAGGAATGTCAACGTTTCATCGTCGACAAGGTTATCAAGGATATGGATGTCCAAACCATAGACATGTTTGTCATCCCGGGAGGAGAACCAGCCCCATTAGTCGATAATCTTGAATTAAAGAATTTTGTTGAGAAGTTGATTGCTCAGAACAAAAAAGTAGTTGGAATATGCGGAGGGGCAAGTTTACTTGCAGGGCTTGGAATACTCAAAGGAAAAAAGTGTACAGGCATGTCTTCCGGCAGAGACCCGAGTCGCCCCAGTTATCAATATTTTTTCGAATCACTTTTTTCAGATGAGCATGTGGTTGTGGATGGAAACATTATTACTGCGCAAGGTCAAGCCTATGTTGAATTTGCAGTTGAACTTGCAAGACAAATGAGCTTGTGTGAACAAGAGGCTGATTATGGAGAAGCGCTGAAGTGGTTCAAGAATATCAGAGAATGATTTGAATTACGACATCCGAACCGATGAAGCGCCCAACACAGCGTGC
>JANNUB010000034.1:0-9335 GCA_031394795.1 Ignavibacteriota bacterium
TTTTTTTTTCAATTTTCAAAACAAACATGAACATGAAAAGGGAAATCAGGTGTCTTCGAAACTACCGCAATCCTTGATATGGTAAAACAACAAATTGAATATAGAGTATTAGAAATCCTCGACAGGGTTTCAAAAAACCAACCTGTGGAGGACGATAATGTTGAACTCAAATCAATATGGGTTTCTGATTATGGGAAAGTGGCAAGACAAATTGCCGCGCACGCAAATGCTGCCCGAGGTACAGAAATAATTTGGTTAATTGGTGTCGATGAAAAGAGCGGTATCAAAGGCGTCGATGCAACCGAATTGTCCAATTGGCATAGCTCAATCAAGTCATGTTTCGATGAAGGTTTTGCACCCAGTATGGTCAACATTAACGTCCCTTACGATGGAAAGACAGTAGTAGCCCTGGTCTTTGAAACCGACCGAGCACCTTTTGTAGTAAAGAACAAATCCGGAGGGCAAATCGAGAGAGAGGTTCCATGGCGTGAAGGAAATTCTACTCGCTCTGCAACGCGTGCTGACTTGTTGCGTCTGTTAGTACCTATCATAATTCAACCTCACATAGAAATACTACAAGCAGAACTCTTAGTATCAACGGACTCGGAATCATTTAAGCGTCAATGGGAATTAAGAGCAAGCTTATACATAACGCCCATGTCCACTGACTTGATAGTGCTTCCATTTCACAAGTTGATTGTTGATGTGAAAACTGAAGACTCATCTTACGCTTTGAGTTTCAAGAATAGTAAGCTAGCTGCTCTTAGAGAAAAATCTTTTGGGAATTATTTCAGACATCCGGGTGAGCCGTCATACGAGCCTAAAAGGCTTTCCTTAACCATTGACGATACACCTAATGAGATTTTGATAAGTGGTCCCGGCTTAATGTCTTTGAATTCTGAGACTTTCAATGAAAATGTTCCGCAAGATGTTAAGCAAGAAATATCAGCTTCTATCGCCTTTACGAATTCGTTTGATTTCGGTCGACCAATTAAGATTAGTTTTCGAATGCAGCCAATCGACCCTGAATACAACACCATTGAAGCTCAATGGAAATATGGTGGCTGAATTGACCTGCACCGATGATAGTACAAAAAGGACACCCTTACGGAACTTGGTATAGGTGAAGTTGAATTCGGAGATAAATTATTCAGAAAATAATTTTCAACTCTGAAGGGGTTGTATAATCTGAGCGGTTGACGTGGAAGCAAATAGGTCGCTCCTGACGGAGCTTCAATTTTGTTCCATGATGTTTTTCTACAAATAGGTCGTCCCTAACGGGACTTATGTTCGGTTGATGACAACGTAGTGTCAACCCCGTAGGGATGTTCTGTTTGTAGAAAGAAATCCCGAAAAGAATTGTCAAGCAAGTGCGAATGGTGAATTTTGAATTGTTGAGCGCTTCGCAGCGAAATCCCGCCGTTGTTTGGCGGGGTGAATTGAACGGTCAATAGTCAACGATCAATTTTCAATTGACATCTCAGGAACTGTAACAGAGATGCTGACGAAGGAAAGGAGGCAGTATGAAGACCGAATTGATCAGAACCCTCACGCAGGACTTTGAGTCTGCATCCCGCAAAGCAGATGATATCGAATACTGGCTTGCACGCGAGTTGCAAACTCTTCTGGGGTACACAAAGTGGGACAATTTCCTGCAGGTCATTGAAAAGGCTAAAACGGCCTGCGACAAATCAGGTCAGATTCTTGCCGACCATTTTGCTGACGTCGGGAAAATGGTCGACATCGGCTCCGGTACCCAGCGCGAAATCGATGACACTATGCTTACACGCTATGCTTGCTACCTGATAGCCCAGAATGGCGATCCGCGGAAAGATCCAATCGCCTTTGCGATGAGTTACTTTGCCGTCCAAACCCGAAGGCAGGAGATTCTGGAGAAGCGGATCAATGCATGGGAACGATTGCAGGCGAGGGAGAAACTCACGCTCTCGGAAAAAGAACTCTCCGGCCTGATTTTCGAACGGGGTGTTGACAACCAGGGCTTCGCACGGATCCGAAGCAAAGGCGACAAGGCGTTGTTTGGTGGGTTCACTACGAATGAGATGAAGCAAAAGCTCCAGGTGCCGGGCAGTCGTCCGCTGGCTGATTTTCTTCCGACAATCACGATCAAGGCAGAGGATTTTGCCACCGAAATTACGAACTTCAATGTGAAGAAGGATGATCTCAAAGGCGAACCCGCGATTTCGTTCGAACACGTGAAGAACAACCAGAGTGTGCGACAGGTTCTGAAAGATCGTGGGATCAAGCCCGAAGACTTGCCGCCGGAGGAAGACATCAAAAAGGTTCGGCGTAAAGTTGCTGCTGAAGACAAGATGCTTCTCAAGAGTGTAAAGAAGCTTCGGACAAAGAAGAACGGAAAGTGAAACAAGCAACAAGCCCTGAACCCTGAACCCTGAACCCAACGAGAACAACATTAGCAACGGTCAATAGTCAACGAACAATTTTCAATTGTCAACAAAAGGAAAAAATATGTATCAACGAATTCTAAAAGCAGCGAAGAAAAACGAGCGTCATGTGACGAAATTCTTGCGCGATTTGATTGCGATTAAGTCGCTCAGCTCTCAAGAGAAACCGGTGATTTATCGCGTGAAAGAGGAAATGGAGAAGTGCGGCTACGACAAAATCACCATCGACAAGATGGGGAATATTTTTGGACGCATCGGCAAAGGAAAACACGTGATCGCCTATGACGCGCACGTCGATACAGTCGATGTCGGTAATCCGGCAAATTGGAAGGTTGATCCTTTCAAAGGCGCGGTGAAAGACGGCATCATGTACGGACGCGGCACGTGCGACATGAAGGGCGCACTCGCTTCGATTGTGCATGGCGGCAAGTTGATTAAGCAACTTGGACTCGAAGATGATTACACGTTGTACGTCGTCGGGAGTGTGCAGGAGGAGGACTGCGATGGGTTGTGTTGGCAGTACATCATCAACGAGGATAAGTTGCGACCCGATGTGGTGGTGATTTGCGAGCCGACGAATCTCGCGGTGTATCGCGGACATCGCGGTCGCATGGAGATGGAGGTGCGGACAAAAGGAATTTCGTGTCACGGCTCTGCACCCGAGCGCGGCGTCAACGCGGTGTACAAGATGGCGCCGATTGTCGCGGACATCGAGAAGCTGAACGAGCGCTTGACGGGCGAGCCGTTTCTCGGCAAAGGCACGGTGACGATCGCAGAGATTCGCTCGACCTCGCCATCGCTCTGCGCGGTCGCGGACTCGGCGACGATTCATCTCGACCGACGATTGGCGGCGACGGATACGCTCGAGTCGGCGGTGCGCGAGATTCAGGAATTGCCGAGCGTGAAGGCGGCGGAGGCGGAAGTTGTTGTGCTCGATTACGCGGTGCCGAGTTGGCGCGGGCTGACGTATCCAACAAAAAAATATTATCCGACGTGGCTTCTGCCTGAGAATCATCCGCTGTTGAATAGCGGCGTGAAGACGTTTGAGAATTTGTTTGGCGAGAAGCCCAATGTGAGTCGCTGGGTGTTCAGCACGAACGGCGTCGCGGTGATGGGAATGCATGGAATTCCGTGCATCGGGTTTGGTCCTGGCAATGAAATTTACGCGCACATGGCGACCGAACAAATTCCGATTGAGCATTTGGTAAAAGCATCAGCATGGTATGCCGCGTTTCCGAAAACCTACATTGGCAATTGAAAATTGGTCGTTGACCATTGATCGTTGTGATGGCTTCCAATAGTCAATGTTCAATTTTCAATGTTCAATTGTCAACTGAATGTTTAATGGTCAGCCCTGAGCGAAGGCGAAGGGTCAATTTTCAATTGTCAATTTCACAATATGGAGGAGTCATGGCAAAAGGAGACGATTTACAAGAGCGATTCATCAACTTCGCTGTCGCGATCATCAAGATATGCGAGCAGTTGCCGAATACTCCTGCGGGAAAACATGTCAGCGGGCAGTTGCTTCGGTCTGGAACATCGCCTGCCTACAACTACGGCGAAGCGCGTGGCGCTAAGAGCAGAAATGATTTTTCACACAAGCTTGGGATTGTGTTGAAAGAACTCAATGAGACGACGATTGCCCTTGAGATTGCAAAGCGTGCGGACATGCTTTCAGCCGACACTCTGAGTCCAACTCAAAAAGAATGTAAAGAGCTTTCAAAAATAACTAATGCAAGTATCAAGACTGTTGAGGGGCGGAAGTAAGATCAATAAGGTTGGTCAACCACAAATTGGCAATTGAAAATTGATCGTTGACTATTGATCGTTCTTCTACATATCGAATTATCAATTCTCAGCTTGAATGATCAATAGTCAATTTTCAATGTTCAATTGTCAATTCAACGATCAATAGTCAACGATCAACGTTCAATTGTCAACTTTCACTTAAGGAGATGTTATGGCAACTAAACTACCGAAGTTATCTAATGCTGTCCGGGGAAAAGACTTCATCGAAACCAAAGACTGGTCTGTAAAAGAACTGGAGCTCGCACTGAAGACTGCGGGTGAACTGAAGAAGATGTTCAAGAAAGGAAAGCCGCATCGCTATCTTCCTGATAAGACTGCGTTCTTGTTTTTCTTTGACAAGTCGACGCGAACGCGCAATTCGTTCGAGGCGGGACTTACGCAGCTTGGCGGACATGGACACTTCATTTCATCGGAGACGTCGCAGGTTGCACACGGCGAGTCGCCGAAGGATATGGGAATAATTTTGTCGAGCTTCGGACATGCGATTGCAATTCGTCATGACCTTGTGCCGGGCGAGGGAAATAAGTACATGCGGCAAGTCGCGGACGCGGCGCGAGTTCCTGTGTTCAACATGCAATGCGATGTTGACCATCCGTTTCAAGCGCTTGCGGATTTGATGACGATACGCGAAGAGTTTGGGAAGAAGTTGCGCAGAAAGAAAATCGCGGTCTCATGGGCGTACGCGCCGAGTTATGCAAAGCCAATGTCGGTTCCGCAAGGTTTGATTACGCTGATGCCGCGATTTGGGCTTGATGTCGTGCTTGCCCATCCGCCGGAGTATTCTTTAATGAAGAGTGAAGTTGAATACGCGAAGAAAGCGGCAGCAGAAAACGGAACGAAGTTCGAAATCGTTGATAACATGGATGAAGCGTTCAAAGATGCGGACATCGTGTACCCGAAGTCGTGGGGAATTGAGTCGCTCTTCCATAATCCAAATGAAGCGCTTGAAATTTCCAAGAAGTACAAAGATTGGATTTGCGACGAGCGGCGCATGAGTCTGACGAAGAAGAATTCGATTTACATGCATTGCTTGCCTGCCGACCGCGGGTACGAAGTTGTTGATTCAGTTATTGACGGTCCGCATTCGCGGGTGTTTCCTGAAGCGGAGAACCGCCTGCATACGGCGAAGGCTGTTATGGCATTGACGATGTGACAAAGTCCTGAGCGAAGCGAAGGACCTTGCCGCGTTGGAGTTTAGTTCCTTCATTTTTGATTGCGGATTTCGGATTGGTGATTGCGGAGTGATGCGGATTGCAGATTGTTCCCGACTGCAAATGATACAGGAATGGCGACGATTGAAAAAACTAGCTGCCTCTGAATTCCAAGCGCAGAGATTCTTCGGTCGCTCCGCTCCCTCAGAATTGGGTGAAAAATGATTGAAGGAATCATACTTGCCGCAGGCTCATCCTCACGGGCGGGTTGTTTCAAAATGGAACTCCCGCTTGGTGATAGGAGTTTGATTGAGCGAAGCATCGAAGGGATGTACAAGGTTTGTTCGCGCATCGTTGTCGTTGGCGGATTCAGAATTGAACGCGTGACAGAAATTCTGCGCGGCTATTCGAAAGTGCATGTTGTTGAAAATGCGAACTGGCGGCTCGGAATGTTCAGTTCGGTGAAGGTAGGTGTGCGAGAACTGAAAGCTGAGAGATTTTTCTTGTTGCCTGCGGATGTGCCGTTAGTTCCTGAAGGAGTGTACCGACAGCTTCTTTCCGTTGATTGTGAAATAGTCATTCCAACATGGGACGAGAAAAAAGGCCATCCAATCCTTCTACGCAAATCGGTTGTCGCGGAGATCCTGAACGAGCCGGACGATTCAAATCTCAGGACTGTGATTCGCCGAAGAGGGTTCCAGGCGTGTCCCGTGCAGCACGAAGAGGTTCTTCTTGATGTGGATACGATGGACGGATATGCTTCGGCAAAAGGAAGATTTCGGTCTGTTGAGAGTTCGGCTTCATGACGAATGGGGAGGTTCACGAAGACGGCTGTTCTCCGCCGTATACGGAGTTTCCACAGGGACTGTCTTTTTTTTGACGAGTGTCTGTGAAGGATTCTTGATTCGCTTTCACAAAATGAATATCTTGTTGAACGATAATTCTGAAATTCTTTGTAGGTGAGTGCATGTTTGGTCTTCTTATTGGAATAGAGCTGCTGCTTAGCTTTCTGCTTATTATTACTGTGTTGATGCAAGCGAGTAAGGGAGGCGGGTTGGCGGGAACGTTCGGAGGCGGGCAAGTCGGTTCGATGTTTGGTGTGAGGCGCACGGCGGATTTTTTGACCAACGCCACGTGGATTCTCGCAACGACGTTTGTTGTGCTGGCGCTTGCAGTCAATATTTTCTTTCTGCCTCGTACAGTTTCTGCCGACGCAGAAAGCGTTTTGCAGAAGAGCTCCTCCGGCACCGCGCCGGCACAAACGCCTGCCCCGCTGCCGTCGCCATCGGGACCGGCGGAGAGTCCTTCAACACCCCCGGCGCAGGGAAAGTGAGCCGGTAGCCCCATAGCGCACCCATGGCTCAATTGGTAGAGCAACTGACTCTTAATCAGTGGGTTCCAGGTTCGAGTCCTGGTGGGTGCACTAACTAATTCGTGGCGTGCCCGACGAAGCTTTAGCGAAGTCGGGCATTCGTGTTTTTTGGGATGGTGCGATGACGGTAAAAAATATCGAGCTGGAGTTCGACGCGGCAACGAACGACGTTGCACTCGTGGACCGTTCGCGGCTTGGTCGCATCGAAGTGACGGGCGCCGATCGTTTGGACCTTCTGCATCGCCTCTCGACGAACAATCTGATTTCATTGAAGCCGATGCAGAGCGTTGGAACCGTATTCGTTACGGACAAAGGACGCATCGTTGATTTCGTCCGGGTTCTTGTTAAGGAGGATTCTCTTCTTCTTGTCACATCGGCTGGGACCGAAGAGAATTTCATGCGGTGGATCGAAAGATACACCATCATGGAGGACATCAAGCTTCGTGTTACGACGGAACCGACGGCAATGGTTTCACTGCTGGGACCGCGTGCGGTGCAGGTTGCGGAGAAGAAATTCGAAATCGAGCTGCGACGAGATTCTCTGGTTGAGAAGGACGGGATGATGATTCTCCATCGTCATGAATTTGAAACTGCAATCGTTGATGTGATTATTGAAGGGGGATGTGCAGCGCAGCTCACAGAATTGCTGAATGCAGCCGGCAGCACGACAATAGGTGAAGAAGCGTATCAAACCTTTCGAATTTCCCGCGGGATGCCAGAGCATGGCTCGGAGCTGAGTGAAGCGTTCAACCCGTATGAGGTAGGCTTGAGAGACGCCATGAGCTTTACCAAAGGATGCTATCTTGGACAGGAAATTATAGCGCGGTTAGACACCTATGGGAAAGTGCAGAAGACGATGCGCGGAGTTGTTCTGAGGGAAGAAGATGCGGCGCCTCGCGCAGGCTCGAAGATGACGTTCAGTGGCGAAGACATTGGAACTCTCACCAGCATAAGCCCGATGGCAGTGCATGGGAAGAGGGTCGGGCTTTGCGTTGTGAGGAAGGATGCGGTTTCTACCGATAACACTGTCGGCATATTGTCCGACGGAAACGTTATCCCGGGCATCATCGCTTCGATTCCCGTGCCGCTAAAGTAGAAATGAACGAAAGGACAGGACGTGAGGAGAATGAAGCTTTCCTATTCAACCGAAGACGTCGAGCGTTGGAGAGACAAAAGGCATCGAAGAACGCCCAAGCTTGCTGTGACCAATGAGCGGCAAGCGCTTGCGTTCATCAACCGAGTCGGGTTCTGTCTTGCCTCGAAGGCAGACGATCTGGAGGTACCCAATCTGTGGGAAGCAGTCAGCGGCGAACACTCGTTGAACGGAAACGGGAAGGGAAGGCGAGGTTATTACCTGTCCTACGCCTGGGAGATCCAGAGCATTCTCCCGAACCATGGGAGTGTTTACTACGGAAAGATCATCAAGCGGCGTCCGAGCATTGTGTCGCGCGAATTCCTTCCTTACTTCTACGCATTGAGCGAACGAACCGGCGAGCGCGACGAGCATGCAGCCGCATTTGCCGGCGGAAAACTCTCCGTAGCGGCGAAAGCAATCATGGATACGCTCATGAAATCTGCTCCTATGACTGCAAAGGAAATGCGCGACGCTCTTGCCGGAAAGGAGAACAGCAATCTTCAGGGATTGGAAAAAGGGCTGGAAGAATTGCAGCGCAAAATGTACATCTGCAGAATTATTGGAGAGGATCATCAGTTCGGGGCAGCCTGGGCTCCGGTGATAAAGTGCTTCGGGGTCGAAGTCCGGAAGGCGCACAAAATCTCCGCTGATGCTGCGCGGTTGAAGCTCCTGGAGAAGTACTTTGAAAACCAGTTGATGAGTTCCGTTGATGCGATTCACCGCGTGTTCGCTTGGCCGAAGAAGGTCATTTACCAAGTGCTTGGTCGGCTCATCGGCAAAGGGATTGTCACCTCAACCATTTCTCTTGACGGCAAAAAGGGAAAGTGCTACTGCTTGATTTGTTGATTTATGAAAGCTTTGCCACGAAGGCACGAAGACACAAAGGCTTCACAAAGTTTATGGTTTTCTTGGCGAAACCTTAGTGTTCTTAGAGTCTTTGTGGCGAATCTTTTCTCCTTGCGTAACGTCAGTTACTAATACATCATTTCTCAACAAGAAAGATCCGTGATGAAGAAGATGTTGCCGAAGTCCCTCAAGGCATACAAGAATGCAGAGTTCTTGAACTGCGCCGATGGGCGGATAATCCGGATCATGTCGGAATTTCTGGAACCGCAAGCGCGGTTTCGGAAGGAAAACATCCGGGACACGATTGTGTTCTTTGGTTCAGCGCGAATCAAGGAACCCAAGTTTGCGAAAGCGGACTTACGAAGTATGGAGGCTGAAGTGGCGAAAGCAAACCGCCCCTCAAAGTCGCTCCTTCTGAAGTATCGGGCTGCCCACACTGCGGTCGAGATGTCGAGGTACTACGACGAATGTGTCGAGCTGTCGCGGCTCCTGACGAACTGGTCGAAAGGGCTCAATCATTCCAATCGGTTTGTCGTTTGTTCTGGAGGCGGGCCGGGGATTATGGAAGCGGCAAACAGGGGCGCTTCGCTCGCAGGAGG
>JANNUB010000614.1:0-7124 GCA_031394795.1 Ignavibacteriota bacterium
GATGAAGAAGACCCGCTCGAAGTCGAAGCGGCGAAATCCAATCTCAATTACATCAAGCTCGATGGCAACGTCGGTTGCATGGTGAACGGCGCGGGGCTGGCGATGGGGACGATGGACATCATCAAGCTCGCAGGCGGTGAGCCAGCAAACTTTCTCGATGTCGGCGGCGGCGCGAGCGCGGAGACCGTCGAAGAAGGATTCAAAATCATTCTCGCCGACAAGCACGTGAGGGCGATTCTTATTAATATCTTTGGCGGCATAGTGCGTTGCGACCGCGTTGCGACAGGTGTGGTCGAAGCGGCGAAGAAAGTTCACGTGAGTCTTCCAATTGTTGTTCGACTTGCAGGAACGAACGCGGAATTGGCTGGTGAGATTTTGGAAAAATCGGGAATGGATTTTCATGTCGCGAAAGATTTGAAGGACGCGGCGCAGAAGGTTACTGAGGCGATTAGGAACTGATTCCTACGCATCAAATTTTGAGTTATGGAAACCAACGGTGACTTTCGGAAATACTTCGATGCCTTGAACAAGCGATTGGACGTGAAGTTTGATGCCATTGACAAACGGTTTGATGCTGTCGACAAGCGGTTCGATGCGCTCGAGCAATTGGTTGATGCAGTGCGAGAGCATCAACAACAGCTCTCTCGTTCAGTTGTTCAACTTAGCAACGCGTTCATCAAGTTTGATGATAGGTTGAACAATGTTGAGAAAAAGGTAGAACGCCTCGAAATCGGTCAGACTGAAATCATCAAAATGGTTACCGACATCAGAGGCCTCACACACTGACGGGAATCGTTCGCGAGAAGAAAGTTAAATATGGAAGGAAGAAGAAATGAAAAAAGTTCAAAGCGTTGACGACATCACGAATCCGTACGTCAAACGAATTCTCTCCAACGTTATCGGCAAAGACCCGATGAAGGCGTTGGCTCGCACGCCGAAGCGGTTGCGAAAACTTGTGAAGGGCTTGAAGAAGAAACAGCTTCGCTATCAGCCCGCGCCGGGCAAATGGGCGATTGCGCAAATCATCGCGCACTTGGCGGACGCGGAATTGACGGGAGCCTTCCGACTTCGCATGATGGTGGCGCAATCCGGCTCGCCAATTCTCGCATACGACCAGGACGCATGGGCGAACGCGTTGAAGTATGACCAAGCAGACGTTGAAGCAAAAATTGAACTCTTCTCAACCGTGCGCAAATCTCAACTTGCAATTTGGAAATCTCTGGACGACGGCGATTGGGAAAAGTTCGGCATGCACGCAGAACGCGGAAAAGAAACTGTCGAGCGGTTTGCCCAACTGCACGCGGGTCACGACATCAATCACCTGAATCAAATCGAAGAGATTCGAAAGTCATTCAATAAGAAACGAAAATAGATTCGGAGGAAGAAATGAACGGCAACGGAGATTTTGCAAAGTACTTCGATGCCTTGAACAAGCGATTGGACGTGAAGTTTGATGCCATTGACAAGCGATTTGATGCGCTAAACAAGCAATTGGAAGTGAAGTTCGATGCCATCGACAAGCGGTTCGAAACCATCGAAGAAACCTTGAAAGCTCATGGTGAGGCAATTACCTCGTTGCAAGACTCTCAGGCGCTCGTCCTCAAAACGATGACAGCGATTGCAAATGCCGTCAAGCGCTTGGATGAGCGAGTAATCAGTTTGGAGGGTCGCGTTGGGCGTCTTGAAGAAAGGTCGGAGAGAATCGAGCAACGATTGACGAGAGTTGAAAACGGCATTGACGGACTCATCAAAATGGTTACCGACATCAGAGGCCTCGAATCGGGCAAGCCGCTTGAACTAAAAGAAGTGCGCTATGACGAGGTTGCTCACACACTGACGGGAATCGTTCGTGAGAAGAAAGTTAAATATGGAAGGAAGAAGAAATGAAAAAAGTCCAAAGCGTTGACGACATCACCAATCCCTACGTCAAACGAATTCTCTCCTTCGTTATCGGCAAAGATCCGATGAAGGTGTTGGCTCTCACGCCGAAGCGTTTGAGAAAACTTGTGAAGGGATTGAAGAAGAAACAACTTCGCTATCAGCCCGCGGCGGGCAAGTGGTCAATAGCTCAAATCATTAACCACTTGGCGGATTCAGAACTTGTGCTGGCGTGGAGATACCGAATGGCGCTTGCGCAATCAGGCTCGGCGTTGCAGGCGCAGGACCAGGATAAGTGGGCATCGGCTTTGGATTACGAAAACGCGGACGTTGGTGAACAATTCAACCTGTTCCGCACTGTTAGGCGACGGCATCTTGCAATTTTGAAATCACTTTCCGACGAACAGTGGCAACGTTTTGGAATGCATGAAGAGCGGGGGAAAGAAACAGTTGAGCGCATCGCGCAACTCTACGCGGGACACGACATCAACCACCTGAATCAAATCGAGGCGATCCGAAAATTTTTCAAGAAGAAACGAAAATAATCTCGGAGGAGCTATGAACACCAACGGGGATTTTGCACAATATTTCGATGATGTCAACAAACGTCTGGATATTCTCACGGAGGGAGTCGTTGATTTGAAAACAACTGCGAAGCAACAACAAGCTACGCAATTGGTTCTTGTCAACAACGTGGAAAAACTTGTCAATGTCGTGACGACGATTGCAGAAAGGCTTTCCGACTTTGAAGTTGGGTCAACCGTTGAATTGACAAACGTTGACTTCAACCAGCAAGCACATACATTGCGCGGCAAAATTCGTCGAGTAGCGCGCGAGCAACAAGGTGGAGTGTAGCGACTGAAGATTGCACACGAGAAATACGAACCCGTCATCGGACTCGAAGTCCACGCGCAGCTGCTGACGAAGACGAAAGCATTCTGCGGCTGCCCGACCACGTTCGGCAGCGAGCCGAACACGAATGTTTGTCCGATTTGTTTGGGCATGCCAGGCGCGCTTCCTGTGCTGAACAAGAATCTTGTCGAGTTCATCATCAAGATGGGTTTGGCGACGAACTGCATGATTGCGCCGAAGTCCATTTTTGCTCGGAAGAATTACTTCTATCCCGACTTGCCGAAGGGTTATCAAATCTCGCAGTACGAGGAGCCGATTTGCGAGAATGGCTTAGTTGAGATTGATTTAGAAGGCGGCACGCGAAAGCGCATCGGCATTGCGCGCATTCACATGGAAGAAGACGCGGGCAAATCCATTCACGATGTTGGCGCGGATACTCTCGTTGACGTGAATCGCTGCGGCGTTCCGCTGATTGAAATCGTGAGCGAGCCGGATATTCGTTCGCCGCGTGAAGCGTATTTGTATCTTTACCAAATTCGCCAGCTTGTCATGTATCTCGGCATCTGCGATGGGAATATGGAAGAGGGAAGTTTGCGTTGCGATGCGAATGTATCTGTGCGACGGGAAGGCGAAAAGAAGTTCGGAACGAAGGCGGAAGTGAAGAACTTGAACTCGCTCCGTTTCTTGGAGAAGGCATTAGAATTTGAAATCAATCGTCACATAGATTTGCTTGAGAATGGCGAGAAGGTTGTGCAAGAAACGCGGCTGTGGGATTCCAATCAGAGCGTAACGTTCTCGATGAGAAGCAAAGAAGAAGCGCACGACTATCGTTATTTTCCCGACCCTGATTTGGTTCCTGTGCTTGTTGATGAGAAGTGGAAGAACGAAGTTCGGACGCATCTTCCCGAACTTCCGACTGCTCGCCGCAATCGTTACGTTGATGCGCTTGCGTTGCCGCGTTACGATGCTGATGTCTTGACGACGGAAAAAGAGACAGCGGACTATTTTGAGGATTCGCTTTCGACGTTGACATCTCTCAACAAAAAATCGGAAAAAGAAAACGCGAAACCCGTTAGCAATTGGGTGATGACGGATGTAATGAGAGTGATTAGTGATAAGGGATTTGGGATTGGTGACTTTCCGATTGAGCCGCGTCGGCTTGCTTCGATGATTGGGTTGATTCAAGATGGAACTATCAGTGGGAAGATTGCGAAGGATTTGTTTGAGGAGATGCTCACGAACGGCGACGAACCGAAAGCAATCGTCGAGAAGAAAGGCTGGGTTCAAGTCTCGGACACTTCAGCAATCGAGCAGGCGATTGATGAAGTGATTGCAACAAACCAAAAACAAGTCGAACAATATCTCGGCGGAAACGAGAAAGTGTTCGGGTTCTTTGTCGGCGAGACGATGAAGAGGATGAAGGGGAAGGGAAATCCGAAGTTGGTGAATGAAATCTTGAAATCGAAACTGTCGAAGCCTCGAAGGTGATTGCGGATTGCGGATTGTTGAGTGCGGATTGAATGCAAAATCCGAAATCTGAAGCCACAGGGCGAATCGAAAACAGGCTGTCATTGCCAATGCCCCTTGATTTCATTAGCTTGAATCCAGAGAAATTGGAGGACTTATGCGAGGACCACGGTACCCGAAAGAAGAGTTCGCGCGACGCGGAAAGGAAATCTATGAGCGCCGTGTTCGTCAGTTGGTGGAGCCAGTTCACAAAGGCAAAGTCGTTGCGATAGATATTGAGACGGAAGAATTTGAGGTGGCTGATAATGCTCTAGCTGCCTCTGAGCGACTCTTCCAAAAGCGCCCAGATGCTCAACCACTTTCAATCCGTATCGGTAGCCCAACTCTGCGTAAGCTCATGAAGTTCGCCCCGCCGATACCTCTCTCCTCGGCATGAGTTTGATTCAAGGGTTCTTACTGCAAATACACGCGGTCAAGTCTGGCAAAGTTCAACTCACTCCGATTGCGTTATCCTAAAAAACTAAAACGACAATTACATTATGCGCAAAACCATCATCGCCGGCAACTGGAAAATGTACAAGACTCTCGAAGAGTCTGCAGAACTTATCAATGCTCTCAAACCTCTCACCTCCCGCCAAACAGACGGTCGCCGACTCGACTCTCCGAGCGGGCATGCGAACCTGAAACCAAACGTCGGCGTCATCATCTGTCCGCCGTTCACTTCGCTTGCAATCGCGGCGAACTTGCTAAAAGGTTCCAACATCTCTCTCGGTGCGCAGAACATGAGCGAGCACGACGAAGGCGCGTACACGGGCGAAGTGTCCTGGAAGATGTTGAAGTCCACAGGATGTGAGTATGTTATTCTCGGACACTCCGAGCGGCGTCAGTATTTCGGCGAGTCGAATGAACTTATCAATTTGAAAGCGAAGAAAGCTCTTGCGAATGGATTGAAGCCGATCATTTGCGTCGGAGAAAAGCTCGATGAGCGCGAGAAGGGTGTGACGGACAAAATTATTTCGACGCAAGTCAATGGCGTGCTGGCGGGAATTTCTTCCGACGAGTTGAAGAACGTCATCATCGCGTACGAACCTGTTTGGGCGATTGGTACTGGAAAGACTGCATCGCCACTGCAAGCGCAGGAGGTTCACAAAAATATCCGCAAACTCGTCGCCCAAATGTACAGCTGGCACATAGCAGAAGGTTTAGTGATTCAATACGGTGGAAGCGTGAAGCCCGAGAACGCGGCGGAGCTGCTCGCACAGGATGATATCGACGGCGCGTTGGTGGGCGGCGCATGTCTGAAGGCAGATTCGTTCGCAGGGATCGTTCATGCCTCTCCAAGTCACAAGAAAGCCGTTTGAAGCACTCTATCACACACCGTATTTCGCATTGCATCCCCCCGTGTTTTTGAGTATATTTGAGCAGAATTCATCGCTTTGGTACAATAATTGGCTAAATCTCCCAAATTCCTTGCTCTCGCCACGCTTCTTTTCTTAATCCCCACGGAAACAGCAGTACCGCAAAACCACTTCCTCGAAAACGGCAATCCAACGCGCCGTGGATTAGATGTCGGTTGGGTAGCGGATTCCCCGACGCGCAAGAAGATAGACCTTGCAGGGCTGTGGAATTACCAAATTGCGGGGGGAACAAGCGGGGCTGTGAAGGTTCCAAGCGCGTACGACTTTGTTGGTCAAGTTGCGTTTCAACGGACCTTTGAACTGCGCTTGGAGGACCTGTCGAAGTATCAATTTCATTTGGTGATGTATGGTTCGAATTACAATACCGAAGTGCGCGTAAACTCGGATTTCGTCGCGCAACACCTGGGAGGGTACACAAGTTTCACTATACCGCTTCCTTCGACAGCATTGCAGCCCGGAAGCCAGAACATCATCAGAATCAACACGGACAATACGCTCGATGCCGCCCGGACGATACCTCTGCGCAATCAGGTCTGGGGTTGGAAGAACTACGGTGGAATTCTGCGCGACGTCTTTGTTTTGGCAACGCCGGTTGTGTACATCGCCGACGTCGCCGTGACGTCGAGTGTCAGTGGAGATTTCACGGTGGCAAAGATTACTGCAAGCGCCACGATAGGTGAGGAGCCTAATGAGAAGATGGGTTCCGAGAGCTACCAGCTCTTCGCAGAGCTGTACGAGAAACAGAGTGATGCATTGGTTGCAACGAGCAATTCTGTTCCGGTTGCGCGCCGGGGGAAGGAGTGGAACACTGCATCGGTGGATATGGTGGTGACGGCGCCCCGCCTCTGGAGCACCGAGCACCCCGACTTGTACTATGTGAAGACGTACCTTGTGGATGCAGCTTCGTCGGCGAAGTTGGACGAATACCGCACAACGTGTGGTGTGAGAAAAATCGAGGTTGCGGGGAGAAACATTCTGTTGAACGGAGAAAAAGTCTTGCTGAAAGGACTGGTCTGGCTGGAAGACCACGAGCAATACGGGTCTGCCTTGAGTTACGAAGCGATGGAAAAGGATATGGCGCTTGTTCGCCAGCTCGGTGCAAACGCCCTGCGGTTAGGACATCACCCGCCGCATCCGTACATGCTGGACCTTTGCGACCGGTACGGAATCCTGGCTCTGATTGAGCTTCCCTTGAGGAATGTTCCCGCGTCGATTCTTGCGCACGAGCATTACATTGAAACTGCCGGCAATGCACTGCGCGAGATGATTGTGCGCGATAGGAATCATCCTTCCGTGCTGGCGTGGGGCCTGGGCGATGAATTCGAGACATGGTCGGAAGGCGCGCGGGCCTTCGTCGAGCCGATGGTGAAGCTTGCGCGCGGATTGGACAGCCGTCCGTTGTACTACGCGAGCAGTAACGTCAACGATGCGTGCAGTGACCTCACCGATATTACTGCGATCACGCTGACGACGCGTGACATCAAGGAATTCAAAAAAGAACTCAGTGAT
>JANNUB010000012.1:0-12659 GCA_031394795.1 Ignavibacteriota bacterium
ACGCGCGGCATTGACGACCACGTTCATGGGAACCAACGCATCCGCACGAGATATCATCTTGATGATTGCATACGCGTCCATGATCGCCGTCGGTTCCGGTATCGTGACAACGATCGTCTCATGCGATTGCACGGCGTACCCGATAACATCCTGTCCAATCCCCGCCGCTGTATCAATCACGACATAGTCGAAACTCACATCGAGGTCATTCACGTCGTTCAATAGCTCTCTCTGCTTCGCCACGCTCATGTGAGGGTAATCCGCATCGCCCGAGTTGCCGGGCAGGATGTGCAAGTTGCGCATAGGCGAGACGAGCACATCCTGAATGTCTGCTTCCCGTCGCAGCACGTTCGCAAGCCGCAGCGTCGGAGAGATTCCGGCCATCACGTCAAGAGTGCCGAGATTCTCATCGGCGTCGAACAGCAGCGTTGCGTTGCCAAGCTCGGCAAACCGCACAGCGAGGTTCAACGCAACAGTGCTCTTGCCGACGCCCCCCTTGCCGCTCGTGACGGTGATGACGTACGGCTTCGCTCCTATCGGACGCTCGCAGTATTGTTCCGCTATTTCTCGCAATCGCGTTGCCTGGTCAATCATGCACTTCCCCGGTGTAAACCATTCTTGCTAACTGCATATTGCTTGCCACAGAAATATCATCGGGAACGCTTTGCCCCGTCGTCAAAAACGACACCGGCAACCCGGTGGCATGAGCAATATTCAGCACCTGACCAAATGTCACCGCCTCATCCATCTTGGAAAAGATGATGCGGTTCGGCGCGGTGACTCTGAAATTCTCCGTCACTTCCTTCAGAGCGCGATTGTTCATAGATGCGCTCAGCACGAGATGGACCTCCTGCGGGTTGGCTTCGCCGATGAATCGCGCAAGCTCGGCGATCTCCTTCTTCGCACGCGGGCTTCTGCCCACCGTATCAATGAAGACGATATCCCGGCTCTTGAATTTTGCAAGAGCAGTTTTCATTTCACGCGGTTGATACACAATCTCCATCGGGATATCCGCGATCGCAGCGAACGTTCTGAGCTGCTCGATTGCGCCGATGCGGTACGTGTCGGCAGAAATCAACGCAACCTCTTTCTTCTCCATGAGCTTCGAGATCGCGGCGAGCTTTGCGATGGTTGTCGTTTTCCCGACTCCTGTAGGTCCGACAAGCGCAACGACCTTCTGCTTCTTTCGCGACGAATCCGACGGCATCTGTTTGAACAGAGCGGACATCTCGTTGAGCAAACACTCGGTCACTTTTTGCCTGTTGTTGATGAAGTCTTCACCCAGCTTTCGATAGACACGCTGGGTCAGCTCTGCGGCGAATCCTTCTTCAACGTCCTGCTCGATCAATGACATGTACGCGTGCTTCAAATGCTCCGGCAGTGACGGCATCTTCGCATATTTGAGATGCGACGCGACCTCGTGCATAATGGACTTCAAACTCTCCACTTCGTTTTTCAATTCAAGATACCCGGCGGTATTGTGCAGCGACGGAGCTGAAGGGTTGATTCGGTGTTCGAACTTCTCCGCCATTTTTTGTAAGCCGGAGAGGGCTTCGTTGCCGGCTGCGACCGGAGCCTGCGCGACTCCTGCGAGCGCAAGTTCTTTCGCAAACACCTTTTCGCGGTTTGCCGTCACAGCCTGCTCGTCAATGGCAGCAGTGATCTCAAACGCCTCTTTTCCAAGAAAATTCAGCAGACCGCTCTTGTGTACTTTGCGCGTGTTGAGGATGATCGCATCCGAGCCAAGTTCTTCTTTCATCACGTCGGTTGCTTCTTTCAGCGTTGCACCCGTAAATTTTTTAATTCGCATTGTCGAGCTCCAATCTTCCCATGAATTCGATTTCGGTTTCCGGCGGCAACTCCGTGAACGAGAGCACCGCAACATTCGGGAACGACGTGCGAATCAGCCGGTAAAAATAGGGACGCACTGTCGCGACACATACGACGACCGGCTGATAGCCGTTCGCCATTGCCGTTTCAAGATTCATTGTCAAACTTCTCTGAATTGCTTCGATCGTCTCCGGAGGAAGCCCGAGGCTCGGACTGCTTTCCCGTTGATTTTGCAAAGCATTGGTGATAACCTGTTCAAGGCGTGGGTCCATTGCAATTCCGTGAATGGCTCCTTTTGCATCTTTGTACAAGCGCGCAATGGTTTCCGAAAGCGAATGTCGGACATACTCCGTCAGCACATCAACATTCTTCGTGACCTTCGAATAATCGGAAAGCGATTCGAGAATCGTCACGAGGTCGCGGATGGGAATTCCCTCCCTCAGGAGATTCTGAAGAACCTTCTGAATTGTTCCGAAAGGAAGCGCCTCCGGAGAGATTTCTTCGACAACTGCAGGATAATCCTTTTTCAAGTTTTCGATGAGCTTTTTCGTTTCTTGCCTGCCGAGAATCTTGTCGCAATTGCGTCTCAGAACCTCCTGCAAGTGCGTCGAGAGAACTGCAGCAGACTCCACAACAGTGAATCCGGCAAGCTCAGCGCGTTCACGCTCACTCAACGCAATCCAGAGCGCAGGAAGTCCGAAGGCTGGCTCCTTTGCCGCGATGCCTTTCAGCCCCGCGTCTGCGATGCCGGGATTCATCGCAAGCAGACGGTCAACCAAGAGTGTGTTTGTCGCAACAACGTTGCCGCGGATCTTGATAACGTATTGATTGGGATCCAGCTGGAGATTGTCCCGCACGCGAACGGACGGGATCATGATGCCGAGATCCATCGCGAGCTGCTTGCGAAGATTCGTGATGCGTTGGAACAGATCGCCCCCTTGCGCTTCGTCAACAAGCGAAATCAGCCCGTAGCCTATTTCCACTTCTAACGGATCAACGTGCAGGTAATCCTCGATTTGCTCAGGCTTGGGCCCGGCCGCTTGCGCAGCGGCAGGAGTTTCGCTTTTTACTTTTTCGGCGATCTTCTCATCCTTGAACGTCACAAACCCCACGGTACCGGTGAGTCCTGCAAGGATCAGGAACGGAATGGTCGGGAGCCCGGGCACGACGGCAAACAATCCTAATGTTGCAGCCGCAACGATCAGAGCCTTGGGTTTGCCAAGTAGCTGCGCGCGCATTTCTTTGTCAAGTGCGTTCCCCGAACCGCTCCGCGTAACGATCATACCTGCAGAGACGGCAATGATGAGCGCCGGGATCTGCGTCACGAGGCCGTCGCCTACAGTGAGGAGCGTGTAGTTCTTCAATGCATCGGTAAACGACATTCCTCGTTGCGCAACTCCGATGATGAACCCGCCGACAATGTTTACGATGTTGATAAGAAGTCCGGCGATCGCGTCGCCGCGAACGAATTTGCTGGCGCCATCCATCGCGCCGTGGAACTCCGCTTCACGCGCA
Source organism: Ignavibacteriota bacterium (assembly GCA_031394795.1). GTDB lineage: Bacteria > Bacteroidota > Ignavibacteria > UBA10030 > UBA6906 > CAADGV01. The sequence continues at coordinate 3,346 of JANNUB010000012.1, forward strand.
ATTTCGCGGCGCCGGTCCCGCGCTTGTTGTTCCGTGATAAGCCCCGCATTCATGTCCGCATCAATTGCCATCTGCTTTCCCGGCATCGCGTCCAACGTGAAACGCGCAGCGACTTCCGCAATGCGCCCCGCGCCTTTCACAATCACCACGAACTGGATGATGATCAGAATGATGAAGATGATGAACCCGACGACGTAATTTCCTTCGACAACGAACGCGCCAAATGCCTGGATTACTTCGCCCGCGTATCCCTCGCCTAAGACCAAACGTGTGGACGCGACATTGAGCGAGAGCCGGAAGATTGTCAGAATGAGAAGCAGTCCGGGAAACACCGAAAGCTCGAGCGGATGCGTGATGTACATCGAAACCGTAAGCAGCAGAATCGCGATGGTGATGTTTGCCGCCAGCAGCACGTCGAGCACAACCGCCGGCAACGGTACGATCATCAACGCGAGGATGGAGATGACGCCCCCCGCAAGGAGAACGTCGCCGTTCTTGCTCAGCATCTTGAACGGCGCCGAGTGGAGAATTCTGCGTGCGTTATTTGTGAGCGCTGCATCCATCTTTACACTGCACTCGCTTTCCGCTGGTCGCGCAAACGATACACGTAAGCAAGAACCTGCGCAACAGCCTGGAAGAGTTTTTGCGGAATCTCATCGCCGATTTCGACTGCTTTGTACAACATTTGAGCGAGCGGCTTGTCTTCGACTATCGGCACGTTATGCTCTTTGGCAACTTCCTTGATGCGCTGCGCGATGAGGTCCGCACCCTTTGCGACGACTTTCGGCGCGCCCATCCTTCCCGATTCGTACTTTATGGCAACGGCAAAGTGCGTCGGGTTCGTGACGACAACGTCGGCTTTGGGAACGTCTTGCATCATGCGCCGGTAGGCGATCTGACGCTGCACGGTGCGTATCCGCCCTTTGATGAGAGGATCGCCTTCAGCCTCTTTCGCTTCATCTTTCACTTCTTGTTTTGTCATGCGGAGCTGTTTTTCATACTCGAAGCGCTGGTACATGTAGTCGGCTGCCGCAAGAACGAAATACGCAAGTCCGACCTTGAGTCCTATCACGAGCGATGCTGTTGCCATGAACTGAAGTATCCCTGCTACATCGCCGTCTGCAAGAGTGACCGCCTCAGAGAGTACATCATGCGTCGCGTTGTATGCAACAATCGCCACAATGACCACTTTCACCAAACCCTTCACCACTTCAACCATCATGTGCTTTGACACGAGCACCCTTTTGATCCCGCTCAACGGATTGAGCTTCGAGAACTTCGGCTGCAGCGGCTCAAACGTCCACATGAACCCAACCTGCGCGATGCTTGCGATAACACCGACGAGCATCAGTCCCGCGAGCACAGGCAGAATGATCGTCGCAAATGCGAAGATGGCTTCACGCATGGAGTGATGCACGTTTGCTGCATTGAGTTCCACGTGCGAGAGATTCGAAAACACCGTTTGCGCGATTTCGCTGCACTTGGCTGCAAGCGCCGCCCCGCCGACATAAAGAATCAGCAAACCGAACATGAGAACCGCGGCGCTGTTCACATCGAGCGATTTCGCCACGCTCCCTCTTCGGCGCGCATCGCCTCGTTTTTTCGCCGACGCGGGTTCGGTTCTTTCTTCTGTCGACGTTTCGTTCGCCATTAGAACGCCTTCACCAGTTCGAGAATATTCCCTTCAAAACCTGCCAACAGTTTTTTGAATACAAACACCAGCAATGGCGCCGACACCATAATCACGCCGAATCCCGCGGCGATTTTTACCGGGAAAGCGACTGCAAAAATGTTCATCTGCGGCATGACGCGCGAGAGAACCGAAAGCGCAACATTGATCAAGAACATGGAAACAACGATCGGCGCGGCGAGTTTCACCCCGATGACGAACATCAGCCCGGTGAGATTGATCAGGCTTGCCGATACCCCGGCGTTGACTGTGAATCCGCCAATCGGCACTGCTGCGTAGCTGAGCTGCAGCGCTTCCAGCACAAAATGGTGCCCGTTGACAAGGAGGAAGATCATGAGCATGAAGAGATACAGGAATTCCGTGATCACGGAAGTTTGCGCATTTTGTTCCGGATCGAACATTGCCGCCATCGAAAGGCCCGTGTCCAACGATATCAGCTCGCCGGCATAGCGCACGCCCGCAAAAATAACGCCCGCCGCAAAACCCATGACAAGACCAATGCCGATTTCTTTCAGCGCCATCAGCACGATGGAGACGAACTCTGCATTGACGGCGTCCGCTTTCCCCGCCGTCAGCGGGTACATGACAAAGGCGAGAAACCCGCCCATCGCGACTTTCACTTGAACAGGAATAGCCTGATGCCCTACGACCGGCGCGACAACAACCATCGCGGTGCTTCTCGCAAAGAGCATGAAGAAGATCAGAAATTGTGAAGCGTAGATTTCCATGCGCCTTAGTGTACTAAAGATGGAATCTGCTGAAACAAGTTTGTCGTAAACGAAAGCATCGTGTCAATCATCCACGGCAACGTCAAAACCAGCGCCATCGCGATCGCGATGAGTTTCGGGACGAACGACAGTGTGAATTCCTGTATTGACGTTGCCGCCTGCAGAACGGAAATCAGCAAGCCCACGAGCAGTGAAACGACGAGGACCGGCGCGGAGACGAGCATCGCCGTATAGAACGCCTCACGAAACAGATGGACGACGAAATCGGTATTCATTGCTCACCTAAAACTTTCCATGAGAGAATTGATCACGAGATGCCATCCATCCACGAGAACAAACAAGAGAATCTTGAACGGCAGCGAAATCATCATCGGCGGCAGCATCATCATCCCCATGCTCATCAGGATGCTCGCCACCACCATGTCAATGATGACAAAAGGAATGAACAACACGAACCCGATTTGAAATCCGATCCGGAGCTCGCTGATCGCGTATGCCGGCACGAGCACGTACGTCGGCACCTCGTTGCGATTCTGGGGCTTCGTGATGTTCGCGAGCTTCATGAACAAGCCGAGGTCCTCCTCCCGCGCCTGGCGGAACATGAACTCGCGCATCGGCTCCACGCCGCGGTCGTAGGCTTCCTGAAGACTCAGCTTCTTGGCGAGATAGGGCTGCAACGCCGTGTCGTTCACTTTGCTCCACGTCGGCGCCATGACGAAGACTGTGAGAAACATAGCAAGCCCGACAAGGATCTGCGACGGAGGCATCTGCGTCGTCCCCATAGCCTGTTTCAGGAAATGGAATACAACGATGATGCGGGTGAATGCCGTCGTCAAAATCAAAATCGCCGGCGCCAGCGAGAGCACCGTCATGAGAAAAAGAATCTGAAGCGTGACCGAGACGTCTTCGGGGCTCGCCGCCTTCCCGACCTCCACGGAGATTTTTGGAAAAGGGATGGCTGTTTTGCTCTGCGCAAACACCGACGCCGACGCCAGCATCACGCCGAGAACAATCAGGAGAACTTTTCGATTCATCACGACCCTTTCGCCGTGAGTTTGCCGAGCTGCAGACCCAACGCATCGGCAAAGGATATCTTTCCCTTGTCTGATCGCTTTTTTGCGAACCAAGTTGTCCGCGCCGGCTGCTCGGCAAGTTTTTCCTCGATCTGTTGCAGGCTCTCAGCATCGGCAATCTCACCGAGAGTTCGCATCCCGTCTTCCGTGATCCCGATGATGAGCACCTTGTTCATCACCTTCACGAGTGACACGGATCGCTTCGGCTGCAGCATCATCGTGCCGATGACCTTCATGTCGATAATGGCGGACGTGGCTGCTTGCTGGCCGTACATGAACTTCCTCATCACAAGCACGACCGCCACCATCAGCGCGATCACCGCGGCAAGCGAGAGCAATGTTTTCAAGATAATCCATTCCATTATTTACTCAACCCCTTGATCCGTTCAGACGTATCAACCAGGCTCGTGACACGAATGGCAAAATGTTTATCGATAACGACGACTTCGCCTTCCGCCATTTTCTTTCCGTTCACGACAATGTCCACCGGCTCGCTCGCCATTTTGTCGAACTCGATGATCGAGCCGCGCTTCAGATCGAGTATGCTGCGAATCTCAATATTGGTACGCCCCAACTCGATGGAAATCGGCAAACTCAGCCCCATCAGCATATCGAGCTTCTTGTCTCGCTCCGGCGCTTGTGCGGGTGTTGGACTAAGATTCTGAAATTGCGCCGATTGCATTTGCAATTCCGCGAGCATCTGTGCTTCTATGAGAGCCTCTTCCGCGTTTTTCGCCTCTTCCGGTTCTTGCCGACGTTGAGCCGAAAACTTCAGTATGTCTTCTTCCTTGATCTTTTCTACTTCAGCCATGGTCTTTCTCTGTTGCAGTGATGTCTGTGATTCTTACTGCCTTCTTACCCGAGGAGACGCCGGGGCGTCCTTTTGCCCGCTCTTTGTCGCCGACAAGAATTCTTAATTCTCCCGTTATGGGCGTGTTGGTGAGCAAAACGTCTCCCACTTCAAGCTCCATAAGTTGTTGGAGTGTCAGCTTCGTCTCTCCAAGAATGCATGCCGCCGGAATGGTTGTCGCATGGATTCTCCTGAGCAGGGCTTCCCCCCACTCCGCATGCTCCGCCGTCTTGGCGACGTTTCCGTAATTTTGCACGTTCAGTTTTGCCAGCACATCTTCGAGGGCAAACGTGGGGAAACAGACATTCATGAGGTGCTTCTGCTCACCGATCGTGATCTCAAAAGATACGACGAGCACAATCTCGCTCGTTGGAGCGACCTGAATGAAATCACCTTCTGTTTCGTATCGCTCAAGTTTGAACTTCGTCTCCGTGATAGTCTGCCAGGCTTTTGCGAGGTCGGTCAACGCGCGCAACACCACCCCTTTAATGATATTCTGCTCAATCCTCGTGATGGAACGCGACTGCACTTTTCCCTCACTTGTCCCTCCCAGAAGGCGGGCGATAATCGCCAGCACGAGCGGGGGGCTTAATTCCATCACCGCCATCGCGTCCGTATCGCCGACGCGGAAAACATACAAGCAGCTCGGCTTCGCCGTCGAGAGAACATATTCCGAGTAGAAAATCTGGTCCACAGAAACGACACTCATCGTTACCGTGGTCTGCAGCCGCGCGACAAGATGCGAGCTGTATGATTCCGCAAAACTGTCGTGAACGGCGTGCAACGTCTGCAGCTGACGCTTCGATAGACGATGCGGCAGCCGAAAATCGAAACGGACGATCTCCCGGTGCGGTGTATCCGTCGCGGTCGCTTCGGGCACCGATGCGCCCGAGAGCAGACTGTCAATCTCCTGTTGTGAAAGCAGTTCCGCCATAGATTTTCCTACTGCACAATGTACTTGCTGAAGTACACGCTTTTGATTTTGCCATGACTCATAAGTCCTCCGGCCTTTTTCTGAATTTCCTCGCGAAGAGATTCACGCTGGGTCACGTCAATCAGCTGGTCCATGGTTTTGCTTGTGAGGACCGAATTCAGAACGTCTCGTACCGCAATTTCGTTTGCTTCAAGTTCTTTCAACGCCTCCTCGCTGCTCACATTGAATGCGATGGTCGTGAGAAGATAGCGCTGGCCGTTTGTCCCTGCCGGGTTGAGTATCAAATCCTTGATGATGTGAATGTGTTGGGGCTTGATTTCTCCATCGCTTTTTTCCTCATCGCCCGACCCCTCCTCGCCGTGGGCGTCGGAGGTTTCGTGCTTCTCGACCTTACCGATATGGCTTTGCACAGTCATCGGAACGACGAACTTCGCCGTGAGAAAATAGATTAGCACAAGCTGGACGAGAAATGCAGGCACGCCGAAAATGAGCAACTTCTTCATCAAGCCGCTGCTTTTCGGCTCCTCCTTCTTCTCTTCTTGTTCTTTCTTTGGTGCTTCCTCAGCCATGGTTCTCCCGACTTGTTGTTATGGTTTTCAGATGAGAGAGGTCAAAGCGTATGCCATCAACCGCTTGCAGGAATTCTTGAGAGGAAGGCGGAAAAAGGCTTGATTTTATTGGGGGCTTTTGACGTGGCGGGAGACTTGGTGGCTAATATCAACCAAGTGCCGTCACGCGCAAGATGCAAGCGATTGGATTGATGGATGAATGGATGAATGGATGAATGGATTGATGGATGAATGGATTGATGGATTGATGGACAAGTGGATTGATGGACAAGTGGATTGATGGATCAATGGATTGATGGACAAGTGGATAGCAATGGAATCGCGCAATCCAACAATCCATTCATCCATCAATCCACTCATCCAACAATCCACTCCTCCGCTCATCCTCCGAAGGAGTCCTTCGGACAACAGGAGGCAGTTCACGGGGAACCGCCTCCCGTTTTCAGATTACGATTATCGCTTCAAGTTCACGGTCTCTTGCAGGATCTCATCAGTTGTCGTGATGATTCTCGCGTTTGCTTGATAACCGCGCTGAGCGATGATCATCCGCGTGAACTCCTCCGCGAGATCAACGTTCGACTGCTCAAGCGCGCCGCCGTTGATTTGGGAATTCGAGCCTTCACCCGCTATGACATACGCCGCGGTGCCGGAGTTCCCCGATGCACTGAACATACCCTCAGTGGTGCGGTTCAAGCCAACAGGATTGTTGAACTCTGCAAGCACAATTTGTCCGAGCGTGATGATCGTCCCGTTCGAGAATTTTCCTTGAATTTTTCCGTTCTTCTCGATGGCAATGTTTTCAAGCGTTCCTGATTTATAGCCGTCCTGGTCGCGCAGGTTCACGAGTGAGTTGCCCGAAGTTTGCGTAATGCCGGCAAACTGACCGATCTGTCCGGCGTTAAACGTAATGCTCATCGCATTTGCGCCCGTTGTCGGCGTGAATGCAATCGGTCCACCAGTGTTCGTCGTTAGAGTGCCGGTGCCGTCAAACGTCATCGCACCGGCTCCGATGGAGGCCGGTGAGCCTGCGAGTGTGGCATTCCAGCTCCAGTTGTTTGCTCCCGTTTTTCTGTACGTCATGGTAATGGAGTGCTGATTTCCAAGTGAATCATACACCTGGAACGTTGATTGCACCTCCGAACCGGGCGGAGTCGGCAACGGCGGACCTACGTACACCGGAGCGCCGCTATCGAGATTTCCCGCGAGTTTCACGTTGGTTGTTGCTTTAGCCGGAGCTTTCTGGTCGAGTGCGAGTTTCAGATTCGTAATCACCGCGTTCACCGGGATGGTTCCGTCGGCGGCGGCGAGCTTGCCTTGCAGCACGGCGCCGTTCCCGGGAAGAACCATGTTGCCTGCCGCATCGAACGTGAAGTTGCCGACGCGCGTGAAGAAGCGTTGTCCGTCCTGTTGCAGGATGAAAAACCCGTTTCCGGTAATGCCGAGGTCCGTCGCCGAGCCGGATGCTTCGAGATTGCCCTGCGTAAACATTGCATCAATCGAGCCGACCGAAGCGCCGAGCCCGATTTGCTGCGGATTGATGCCGCCGTTCTCGCCCGATGGGCGAAACCCGCTGAGCCGCGTCTGGGAAAACATTTCCGAAAATGTCGCGCGCGATCCCTTGAAACCGATCGTGTTGATGTTGGAAATATTATTCCCGATGACGTCCAGCATCACCTGGTGATTGCGCAAGCCGGTCACACCGGCAAAGAGTGATCTGGTGAGTGACATAAATGTACCTCCTGTATGTTGGTTGTGATTGTGATCGAGCTTCTGTCAGTCGGCTCGATCGGGAGGCTTCCTCGTATGAGGACCAGCCCGCCTGTTTATTTAGCCTGCTACTACGGCGCTATCGATGTTCGTGAAAACATTGGCTTTCATGCTTTCACCCTGCATTGCCGTTACAACTGTTTTGTTCTTTACGCTCACGATGAACGCCATATCGCGCAAGAACACCAGCGAATCATTGGCGCCCTTCTTCTCAGCGAGCGAAACAGCATTGTTGAGATTGGTGATGTCGTCGTGATCCAGCCTGATGTTTCGCTCCTCTAAACGTTCTTGCGCGTGCTTGGAGAACTTGACCTCGTTCAGTTCCCCAAGAGAGTCCCGACGGACCTTCTGGAGAACGACGTCGAACGATTGTTCTCCCGGAAGCTCCGGTCCCGGAAGCGCCGGCTTCTGCTTCAACCCGTCAACTCCTCCGACGGGGAGGAATGGAACGGTTACACCGTTGACGGTTACGCCGTTGATTGTTGTCTCCGCCATGTTATCCTTCCAAGATTTCTAAAATGTTTCCCAACAGGATTTCTTCGCCGTTGATCACGAATTTTGTCCCATCGGATGTGAACCTCACAGCTGCAACTCTTCCGAACATGTACTGCGAGAGAGCGATGGAATTTCTGTTCGGATCTTTTGCGTCAACGGCAAACGTGTACTTCCCCGCAGGAACATCGGCGCCCGAGTCGTTCTTTCCGTCCCACGTGAATGTGTTATCGCCTTTGCTTGTTCCTGTCGTTCGCAATGTCCGCACAACCTCGCCCCGTTCATTCTTGATTTTCACTTCGACCGTATTGGCTGCCGATCCAAGTGTGTAGCCGAGTTTCACCTGTCGCAGACCGTCGCCGGCTTCACCTAATCTGAATGCATCGCCCGTCGCCCGCACTTCCTTCCCCACAAATCCCGCCGAGAGTCCGTTGTTGATCGCCTGCGTCAACACGTAATTCGCATTGATGCTGGCTTCGAGCGAGCTGCTGATGTTGTTCAGTTGTTCGACAGAACTGAACTGCGCAAGTTGCGAAGCGAACTCCGCTCCCTGCTTCGGGTTCAACGGATCTTGCGCCTTCAATTGCTGGACGAGCAGCTTCAAGAAAGCGTCCTTCCCGAGAATGGACTTGCTTGTGCTCGCTCCACCAATCTGCGACGGCCCTACTGCCGTTGATTGATATATCGGCATTTTTTCTCCTTTCCTTTTTGTTATTAGATAATGTATTCTATTGTGTTGTAGCCGAGACTCCGCGCTGTTTCATACTCCTCGACTGCATCCACATCCGTATGCCCCCGACGAAGTCGGGGATGAAATGTTTTTCCCTCATCCGAGTTATTGAATTGCATCCCACCATTGCCCGAAACGATCTCGAAGCGATTGACATCAATCCCCTGCGAGGCAAGCGTCTCGCGCAGTTGGGGAATCTGCGCTTCCAACGCTGCCTTCACCAGGGGTTCTTGCACAATCATATGCGCCGTAATCTTCCCGTTCTCCATCGCGACACGAATGGAAAGCTCACCGAGCGATTCCGGCTTCAAAACAACACGTACTTCCGACGTGTTTCCTTGAAACGTGTTTCCTCGAAACGTGTTTCCTTGAATATGAAGCCGTAACGGTTCAGAAACCTTCACTGCAAAGTCCCGTGCAAAGTCCTCAGGAAGAACCGGAACGGAGAGCGACCCTTGCGTGCGAACTTCTGAAAACGACT
>JANNUB010000016.1:0-17622 GCA_031394795.1 Ignavibacteriota bacterium
CAAACACGATATAAAGAACCAACACTAACTTTATAGGGAGCTCGACTCATAGAGCGTTGATTGCATGCCGCATCCCGCCTTGGCGGGATTCTTGCGATGACATTCCGCCACGGCGGGACGAGCGAGTGTGCGGAAGCAAAAGGCGCCCAGGCGAGCACCCGCAGTGTTGGAATGAGGTTCTTTACTCATCTATTTGTTACGGTTGATGTAGTGCGGACTTTTTTTTCGAGCTGTTACGTTGTTTGAACTAGGAGACTCTGATGGATTTGATAAATATACTGCTCATCGTGCTGGTCGGTCCGGTCAGCTTTTTTATCGGATGGTTCTTGAACTCCAAGAGCGGCCAGAACAAGATTGCATCCGCAGAAGAACGCGCACGCAAGATCCTTGACGCCGCGGGGAAAGAATCTGAGACGCTCAAGCGCGAGAAACTTCTTGAAGTGAAAGATGAATGGTACGCGAAGAAAAAGGATTTCGACTCCGACGTTCAGAGCAAACGGAGCAAATCGCAGGCGCAAGAGAAAGCGCTCGATGCCCGCGAAGAAAACATTGACCGCAAAGTCGAGCTGCTCAATAGGAAGGAACGCGACCAAAGCCAGCTCAAGCGCCAGCTCGACGAGCGGGAAAGAACTTCGCTGGCGAAGCAAACCGAGATTGACCGGCTCATCCAGGAAGAGAATGTCCGCTTGGAGCGTGCTTCGGGCCTCTCACGCGAGGAAGCGAAACGCATCCTGATCGAGAATCTCATTCACGAAGCCAAAGCCGATGCCGCGCAGACGCTGAAGGAGATTCGCGACAAAGCAAAAGACGAAGCGAAGAAAGAAGCGCAGAAGCTCATCGTTCATGCCATCCAACGTACTGCAGCCGACCACTCCGTTGAGACGACAGTGAGCGTGTTGAATATTCAAGGGGATGAAATGAAGGGACGCATCATCGGCCGCGAAGGGCGCAACATTCGCGCATTCGAAGCGGCGACGGGAATTGACGTGATCGTTGACGACACTCCTGAAGCAATCATTCTCTCCGGGTTCGATCCGTTCCGACGCGAGGTTGCGCGCGTCGCGCTCGAGAAGCTGATTGCCGACGGCAGAATTCACCCTGCGCGGATCGAGGAGGTCGTGGAAAAAACCCGACTGGAGCTTGAAGAAGATATCGTCAAGACCGGCGAGAATACATTTCTTGAAGTCGGATTGCACGGGGCGCATAAGGAAATTCTCAAGCTCATCGGGCGAATGAAATACCGTTCGAGCTACGGGCAGAATATGCTTCAGCACAGCGTCGAGGTTGCCTTTCTCACGGGAATGATGGCGTCGGAGATCGGACTCGATGCGCAGCTGGCGAAACGTGCCGGCTTGATGCACGATATCGGAAAGTGTGTTGATAAATCGGTTGAAGGACCGCATGCGCTGCTGGGCTACGAGTTTGCCAAGAAATTTGGAGAGCATCCGCTTGTTGTCAACGCGATCGGCTCTCACCACGACGATATTCCCATGGAATCCCCCATCGCCGCGCTCGTGCAGGCTGCCGACGCGATCAGCGGGGCACGTCCGGGCGCGCGCCGCGAATCCGTCGAAGGATACACGAAGAGATTGGAGAAGCTCGAAACATTCGCACAGGCATTCCAGGGCGTTGCGAAGACGTACGCTATTCAGGCCGGACGCGAGATTCGCGTCATCGTCGAGCCGGAGAAGGTTGACGACGCCCTTGCCGACCAACTCGCTCATGACATTGCAGCGAAGATCGAGCATGAGATGGAGTATCCGGGACAAATTAAGGTGACGGTGATCCGGGAGTTCCGTTCCGTCGCGTTGGCGAAGTAAAACTCGTTCAACCCACATGGCCGCGACATCGCTGGCATTTTACCTACCAATAAACTGATAACCTCATCAGAGGTTTACCGCATTTGAATAAAGAACAACATCTGCTCCGTGTCGGCTTAACCGGCGGCATCGGAAGCGGCAAATCCACTGTGTCGAAAGTTTTCGCGCAACTCGGTCGCAAAGTCCTTTCGGCCGATGACATTGCTCGCAAGCTTACCGAAACTAACGCCGACATCAAATCGGCAATCAGACAGGTATTCGGCGACGAAGTGTTTCTTCCCGACGGTTCGCTCAATCGTAAGGCTCTCGCCGAAATTGTCTTCAATGACGAGGAATCGAAAGAAAAGCTGAATGCCATCATCCATCCGCTTGTCTTCGAAGAGATTGAACGCCAAGTCGCTGCACTCACGCCGGACGAATGCGAACCATACATCATCATCGAAGCGGCGCTGGTGTACGAAAGCAGAATGGATGACGATTTGAACTACGTCATCGTCGTTGACGCGAAAGAAGAGAGGCGCATTGACCGCGTGATTGAGCGCGACGACGTGACGCGAAAGGAAGTCCTTGCCCGCATCAAATCACAAATGGAAGTCAACGAAAAAGTCGAGCTTGCGGATTTTGTCATTCACAACGACGGCACAGAAGCGGATCTGATTGAGCGCGTGTCGTTCATTGACAAACTGCTCATCATGATGAGTTCAACACGACCGACAGAGGGGATTGAGTAACTGATGACTCATCGCTTCGACTTCCTCGTTCTCGGTTCCGGCATCGCCGGGCTTTCGTACGCGCTGAAAGTAGCACGCCTCGGGACGGTCGGTATCATTACAAAAAAAGAGCGAGCCGAGTCCAACACGAACTACGCGCAAGGCGGCGTCGCGGCAGTAATGTCGCAGCTCGACTCGTTTGACTTGCATATTCAGGACACTCTCTCGACGGGCGGCGGGCTTTCTCATCGCGACGCGGTGGAGATATTGGTGAGAGACGCGCCGGAGCACATGCGAGAATTGATTGCACTGGGAGTAGAATTTACGCGCAAGAACAGCGGCGAGCTGGATTTGGGGCGCGAGGGTGGGCATTCGATGAATCGCATCGTGCACGCCCACGATTTGACCGGGAGAGAAATCGAGCGGGCGCTCGTTGCACAGATTGCATCGCATCCGCATATCAGAGTTTTCGAGAATCACATCGGCATCGAGCTTCTCACCGAACATCACTCAACGGAAAGGCTCGTCATTGATAAAAAAGATATTCACTGCTGGGGTGCGTACGCCCTCGATGAGAAGAGCAATCTCGTTGATACTTTTCTTGCCAAGGTAACTCTGCTCGCGACCGGGGGATGTGGACACGTCTATCTCCACACAACAAACCCGCCGATTGCCACCGGCGATGGAATTGCAATGGCGTACCGAGCCGGGGCGAAGATTGCGAACATGGAGTTCATTCAATTTCATCCGACGACCCTGTATAACTCGGGGAGTCCTTCGTTTTTGATTTCGGAAGCGGTGCGCGGACACGGCGGCATTTTGAAAACGAAAGACGGCAATGAATTCATGCAGAAGTATGATGAGCGAAAGTCGCTTGCACCGCGCGATGTTGTCGCACAGGCGATTGACAATGAACTGAAACGCCGCGGTGAAGATTATGTTCTTCTGGATGTTCGGCATCTTGATTCCCGCGATGTGATGACGCACTTCCCGCACATCTCCAAGACATGTTTCGAAAAATACAAACTCGACATTACAAAGGAACCGATTCCTGTGGTACCCGCCGCGCACTACTCTTGCGGCGGCGTTGTTACAGACACTTTCGGGCGGACGATGATTCATGGCTTGTATGCTTCAGGCGAAGTGAGTATGACGGGCGTGCACGGCGCGAATCGTCTCGCGAGTAATTCGCTGCTCGAGGGATTGGTGTTTTCCAACCGAGCTGCGGATGATGCAGAGCGATTTTTGAAATCGTATTCATCATCAACTCCACAAATGAAGGATTGGGATGACAGCGGCACGTTCAACAGTGAAGAGTGGGTGTTGATTTCCCACAACCGAAAAGAGATTCAGCAAATCATGTGGGATTACGTTGGGATCGTGCGCTCAAATCTACGCCTCGAGCGGGCATTGCGCCGCCTGGAGTTGATAAACAATGAGACGGAAGCATTCTACAAAAAAACAAAAGTGTCTGAAGGACTCATCGAGCTTCGCAACCTCGCGCAAGTCGCGATGCTGATTGTGCAATGCGCGATGAAACGACGCGAAAGCCGCGGCTTGCATCAAACGACGGATTACCGCGAGCGAAACGATAAAGAATTTTTGGCGGACACGATTGCCTCGTAACGTGAGTGGCTTTGGTCAATAGATTGATACGCGCACGAACTTCCCGTATATTGATTTAGAATTTTCAAATCGAAACAACGATGCTTTGATGATTTCAGACGAACTAGACAAACCCCGCTGCCACTGCGCAGTCTTCGGCGTCTTCGGACATTCTTCGGCGGCACAGTTTACGTATTACGGCTTGCTCGCGCAACAGCACCGCGGTCAGGAGGGGAGCGGCATCGTGACGACGGAGTTCGACGAAAAGCTCAATCGTCATCGCTTCCACGTTCACAAGGATTTCGGACTCGTCACGGAGATTTATCGTGATGAGAAACTCCTGACGCAAGAACTTCGGGGCAACATTGCCATTGGACATAACCGATATTCGACTGCAGGCTCAGCGGATAACAAGCTGAACATTCAACCGCTCACGGTCATTTATAAAAATGGAAATCTCGCAGTCGCGCATAACGGCAATCTCACGAACTTCAAATCCATCCGTAAGCGGCTGCACGACGACGGGACGATTTTTCAGACAACCTCGGACACGGAAGTGATTCTCCATCTCATTGCTCGCAGCAAGCAGAGCAATCAGATGGAGCAAATCAAAGAGGCGCTGAAGCAGATTGAGGGAGCTTTCTCACTGCTCATTCTGACGGACGACAAGTTGATTGCCGCGAGGGACCCGTATGGCTTTCGTCCGTTGGCGCTGGGAAAAAAGGGCGACGCCTTTTTCGTCGCGTCGGAGACTGTCGCGTTCGACATCATTGACGCCGAGTATGTTCGTGATGTCGAGCCGGGAGAAATCATCATCATTGATGAAGAAGCAAGGGCGAAAGGGACAGTGAAGTCACTTCGGATTCACGAAGGGAGGGAGACGCCCCATCACTGCATCTTCGAGTACATTTATTTCGCCCGACCTGATAGTCAAATCTTCGGACACAGCGTTGACAAAGTGCGGCGAAAGCTTGGGAAGAACTTGGCGCGAACGAAACCCGTTGACCAGCGAGATTGGAACGACAAGCTCGTCGTTATCAACGTTCCGGATTCGAGCAACACCGCAACGATGGGTTTCGTGCAGGAGACGAACAAGATATGGGAGAACACCGCGAAGTTGGAAATCGGTTTGATTCGCTCGCACTACATCGGACGAACGTTCATTCAGCCGAGGCAGGATGTTCGCGAGAACAAAGTGAAGACGAAGTTCAACACCGTGAAGGGTGTGCTGAAGGATAAAGTGGTCGTCATCGTTGATGATTCGATTGTCCGCGGAACGACGTCGAAGCAACTTGTGCAGCTCGTGAAACAAGCGGGACCGAAGGAAGTGCACTTCCGCGTCACGGCGCCGCCGATTCGTTTTCCGTGTCATTACGGAATGGATTTTCCTACGCAAAAGGAGCTGATTGCTCATGAACTGAATGGCGACGTGAAGAAGATTGGCGAGCAGCTCGGCGTTGACAGCTTAGAATATCTTGAGCTTGATGTCTTGCTTGAATCTGTGCCACATGAGAACGGAGCGAACTATTGCACTGCGTGCTTCAGCGGAAAATATCCCGTGCCGATTGATGAGCACCAGAAGAAGGAAGAGAACGAGGCGTGAGGGAACAATGTCATTAGTCAGTGGTCATTAGACATTTGCAGTCGAATCGGTTCTTCACTATTTCAAATCTTCTCAGCATCTCACGCGCAATTCTCGCAATTCCTTTCGCGCTCGTGATGCTTTCTGATTCCCCCTCCGCAAGGAGTCCTTCGGACAACTCGACATTGTGGGGAATTGTCATTCTTGCGCTCGCCGCGTTGACGGACAAGCTCGACGGAGTATTTGCGCGCAAGTTCAACCAAGTGACCGAGTGGGGAAAAATTCTGGACCCCGTAGCGGACAAGGTTGGAATTGCTGTCGTCGCGATTACGCTTGTGATGTTGAATTTGATTCCGCTCTGGTTTGTCGTAATAATGATTTCGCGGGACTTGCTGATTCTTGCCGGCGGAATGTATCTGAAGAAGAAGAAAGGCGTCGTGCTTCAATCCAATCAACTCGGCAAGTGGACGATTGGCGTGATTGCGCTCGCGATGTTTTTTGCTATGATGCGGTGGGGTGTCGCGGCTGATGTTTTTTTGTGGGTGAGTGTTGCGATGCTGGCGGGGTCGCTTGTTCTTTACGTACAACGGTTCTTGCAAGTGATGAACCAAAACCTGAACCCAAAACCCTGAACCCTGAACCTGAAACCAGTTCGCAATCCACAATCCACAATCCGAAATCCGAAATCAACACAATGGGCTTTCTCGACAAACTCGGCTTCACCAAACTCAAAGAAGGATTAACCAAAACCCGCGAAGGAATCGTCGGGAAAGTTGCGCGGCTCATTACGACGAAGTCGAAGATTGACGACGGAACGCTCGAACAACTCGAAGAGATTCTCATCGGGGCAGATGTTGGCGTTGATGCGAGCATGAACATTATCGAAGCGATTCGCAAGCGGGTGAAGGAAGAACGCTACGGCGACGCGAGTGAACTGAACAATCTCTTGCGCGATGAAATTCAAAAACAATTTGCCGGTGAGCCGTCCTCCGTAAGGAGTCCTTCGGAGAACGGTGAGGCGTTTCAACTGCCCTCACACAAACCGCACGTCATGATGGTTGTCGGCATCAACGGCGTCGGGAAGACGACGACGATTGGGAAGCTCGCGAGCATTTATGTGAAGAGTGGAAAGCGAGTCGTCATCGGCTCGGCGGATACGTTCCGCGCGGCGGCGAACGAGCAGCTTGAGATTTGGGCGAAGCGCGCTGGCGCAGAAATAATCCAGCAACAGCACGGCTCTGACCCAGCGGCAGTTGCCTTCGATGCCGTGAAGTCTGCAACTGCAAGCGGCGCCGACGTTGTCATCATTGATACGGCAGGACGACTTCACACGAAAGTAAATTTGATGGAGGAGTTGAAAAAAATTCGCCGCGTGATTGCGAAACAGAACGAAGCGTTTCCGCACGAAGTGCTGCTCGTGATTGACGCATCGACAGGGCAGAACGCATTGCAGCAAGCGAAACAATTCAGCGCCGCCGCGGGCATCACGGGTTTGGTGCTCACGAAACTCGACGGCACGGCAAAAGGCGGCATCGTTCTCGCAATTTCCAAAGAGATGAATCTCCCAATCAAGTTCATCGGCGTCGGCGAAAAGATTGATGACCTTCAGCCGTTTGACCGCAAGGCGTTTGTTGAAGCGCTGTTTGAGCAATAAAATTTCAACATTACATCATTTGAACATTGCACCATTGCGAATCATTTCTTGAAACCATCGAATGATGAAATCTTGAAATGCTTCAATGATGAAATAATCTGAGCTTTCAATTGACTCATCGAAAAATACAAATCCTTCCCGACCACCTCGCCAATCAAATCGCCGCTGGCGAGGTAATCCAACGTCCCGAGTCCGTTGTAAAGGAGTTGTTGGAAAACTCGCTTGATGCCGGCGCGAAGAATATTTCCGTCATCGTCAAAGACGCGGGGAAGAAGCTGATTCAAATTGTTGACGACGGCGTTGGGATGGATGAGCAGGACGCGATTGCATCGTTCCTTCGTCATGCGACGAGCAAGATTTCTACGCTGGAGGATTTGGAAGGGATTGCGACGTATGGATTTCGCGGTGAGGCGCTCGCATCGGTGGCGGCAGTTGCTCAGGTGACAATGAAGACGCGACGCATTGAAGATGATGCCGCGGTCGTTGTTCAGATTGACGGGGGAAGTAAACCGAAAGTTTCGCATGAAGGAAGAGAAGTCGGCACTTCTATCATAGTTCAGAATCTTTTCTACAACGTCCCTGCCCGAAGAAAATTTCTCAAGAGTAATCAGACCGAGTATCGTCACATCGCCGAGACTGTGCAACGCGCTGCACTGAGCCATCCAGAAATCTCTCTCAAGTTCATCTCAGAGAATGAAACGATTCTCGATGTGAAGTCGAGCGATTTGCAGGCTCGGATGCTCGATGTTTTCGGCCAGCGACAAGTTGAAGGAATGGTGTGGACGGAGGAACGAACAGAGTACATTTCACTGTCGGGCTACATTGGCAAACCGACATTCGGGCAAAAGTCGAGAGCGAACCAGTTTCTGTTTCTGAACAAGCGTTACATCACCAACAGGAACATCGCGCATTCGGTGTATACGGCCTACGAAAATCTTCTCATCAAGGGGACGTTCCCATTCTTTCTCCTTTTCATCACGATTGACCCGCGGAAAGTTGACGTGAATGTTCATCCTTCAAAAATGGAAGCGAAGTTCGAGGATGAGCAGAGCATCTACCGCTTTGTTTCTCACGTGGTGCGCCGAACGCTCGCCCCGATGGGGCTGAGGGCGAATGATCTCATTCCCGCAATGTCGTCATCGCCGGGTAGCGGCGATGCATCTGCAATCGGTTTGCGGTTCACGAATCGTCAGCACGCGTGGTCTGGAGAAACGGTTGACCGTTCGACGGGAGAGATTTTTCCTGAGCAACGAGAGCCATTTGTCGAGCAGCGCCGATTTGAATTTCCTCATTCGCCGATGAATGGAAGAGAGGTGGTTGAGAAGCTTTTTGCTCCGGGTTCATCACCTGAGCGTATTCTTTCCGATGACGATCAAGCCAAGGAGGGTGGAGATTCTTCCCCTTCGCTCCTCTACGAGGTCGTAGACCGTTCAGTGTCAGAATCGAAAATCTGGCAACTTCACAACAAATACATACTGCTGCCGATTGAAAACGGATTGATGATAGTTGATCAACACGTTGCGCACGAACGAATTTTGTACGAGCAGATTCTTCGGAGATTTGAAAATGAGGTCCCAGTTTCTCAGCAGCTTCTTTTTCCTCACACCGTTGTTCTCACTCCTGGCGATTACTCGTTGGTGAAAGAACTGCTGCCGCACTTCGAGCAGATGGGTTTCGGAATCAAAATGTTCAGCAAGAATACGATTGCGATTGACGGCGTGCCGCCCGATTTGCGCTCCGGCTCGGAGCAAAAAATCGTTGAAGACATTCTGGCGCTCTACAAAGAATACTCGCAACGCGGGCAAAGCGATGCGAGAGACAATCTTGCAAAGTCGTTTTCCTGCAAAGCAGCAATCAAAGCTGGCGATGCGTTGAACGGAGAAGAGATGCGTTCACTGCTCGGGCAGTTGTTTCAAACAAAAATGCCTTACGTCTGTCCGCACGGGCGACCTGTTGTCCTGAAGATTTCGATTGAGGAGCTGGATAGAAGGTTCGGAAGGACGTGAGTCGGAGTGACTGAAGATTAGCGTCGAAGCGAGAATCGCGAGGTTGGTATCGCGGCTAAACTCCGCCGCGCCGTACAACACGCACGCCTGGCCCCCCATCAACAGGGCGCGTACGTTCTCCGTAGAAAGAGTCGAAAGGACTTTGCGAATCGGGTTCGGGATCAAGCGAGCCTCCTACGGATAAGTAGAATGACCAGAGCTTTTCGGTCTCGTTCCAGCGTTGTTGTGGCGTCAAGCGATACCACTCTTGCCACTCATCGTCGGTGTTCAGTTCATCGTGCATGGAAAAATATACGCATGAAGCGATGGCGAATCAACATCGTATTGAACTTCACCTCGTTTCTTCGTTAATTTCTTCCGCGAACGAAAACAATTCTTTCGCACCTACACAACAATCGGGGAATACGCATGAACACCAATGGCGCGGAGCAATCCAAGAAAGCAAAAGCACAATGGGCTGCGAAAGCCGCGAAGACGCGTACGCTGCCGCTGAAGTTCACAACGGTGAGCGGCGAGCCGATTGAATTGCTCTACACACCCGAAGACATTGCCCACGTCAATTACCTCCACGACGTCGGTTTCCCCGGCGAGTTCCCGTACACGCGGGGCATCCACCACAACATGTATCGCGGCAAAGTCTGGACGATGCGTCAGTTCGCGGGCTTCGGCTCGCCCGAAGATACGAACGAGCGCTATCACTACTTGCTCGACCATGGACAGGACGGACTTTCGGTCGCGTTCGATTTGCCGACGCTGATGGGGCGCGACGCCGACGATGCTATGTCGGAAGGCGAAGTCGGGATTTGCGGCGTTGCGATTAGCTCGCTTGCCGATATGGAAATTCTGTTCAAGGGAATTCAACTCAAAGACATCTCCACTTCGATGACGATTAACTCGCCCGCCGCGATGATGCTCGCGTTTTACGTTGCAGTCGCGGAGCGGCAAGGTACGAAACGAAAAGACTTGCGCGGAACAATTCAAACCGACATTCTCAAAGAATACATTGCGCAAAAGGAATGGATTTACCCGCCGCATCCTTCGATGCGCATCGTGACCGACATGATAGAGTTTTGTTCGCGAGAAATGCCCTGGTGGAATCCAATCTCAGTCAGCGGGTATCATATTCGCGAAGCGGGTTCGACTGCCGCGCAAGAGTTGGCGTTCACGCTCGCTGACGGTTTCGCGTACGTTGAGCACTGTCTTGAGCGCGGGTTGGATGTTGATGATTTCGCTCCGCGCATTTCATATTTCTTCAACTCGCATTTGGATTTCTTTGAAGAGATTGCAAAGTTCAGAGCGGCGCGGAGGATTTACGCGAAGCGGATGCGTGACAAATATGGCGCGAAGAATCCGAAGTCGTGGACGCTTCGGTTCCACACGCAAACCGCCGGCTGCACGTTAACCGCGCAACAGCCGGAAAATAATATCATTCGTACGGCGTTTGAAGCTCTTGCAGGTGTTCTCGGCGGAACGCAATCGCTTCACACAAATTCAATGGACGAAACGCTGGCGCTGCCGTCGGAGAAAGCGGTGAAGATTGCATTGCGCACTCAGCAGATTATCGCGTCTGAGATTGGCGTAACGAATACTGTTGACCCGCTTGGCGGGAGTTATTTTGTCGAAGCGTTGACGGACAAAATGGAGAAAGAAGCGGAAGCCTACTTCGAAAAAATCGAAGCGCTCGGCGGAGTAATACCTGCAATTGAAGCAGGATTTTTCCAACGTGAAATTGCGGAAGCAGCGTACCGCTATCAACTTGAACTCGACAAGAAAGAAAAAATTATCGTCGGTGTGAATGACTATGTTGAAGAAGGCGAGCAGATTGATATTCCGATTCTCACAGTCTCTCCCGAAGTAGAAGTGAAGCAACGGAAACGTCTCGCCGATGTGCGACAATCGCGAAACCAATCCGAAGTCGAACGAACGCTCACCGAGTTGAATTGCGCCGCGAGCGACGGAGTGAACTTGATGCCGAAGCTGATTGATTGCACGAACGCATACGTCACGCTTGGCGAGATGTGTGGAAGTTTGAAAGAAGTATTTGGCGAGCATGAGGAGATTGCGGTGTTTTGACTATGGCAACTCAACCGAAACGATACATATCGCCTCAAGAATATCTTGAGATTGAGCGTAAAGCCGATTTCAGATCGGAATATTTCGATGGCGAGATGTTTGCGATGGCAGGGGGAAGCGATGACCACGCTCAGATTACTACGAACATCGCGGGCGAAATGCGCCAGAGGCTCAAAGGTAAACGGTGCAGGGTTTCGGCGATTGATAAACGCGTGAACATCCCTGGAGCAGAATTGTACATCTATCCTGATGTGATTGTTCTCTGTTCAGAGCCACGCCATTCGCCGATTGACAAAGACACGCTTCAGAATCCGACGATTGTATTTGAAGTTCTCTCTCCGTCAACTGAAAGCTATGACCGCGGCAAGAAGTTCGAGCGGTATCAGTCTCTTGATTCGTTGAAGGAATACCTTCTTGTCGCTCAGGATACGTATCGGGTTGAGCGTTACAAACGACAACCATCTGGCGATTGGTTGCTTTCTGTTTTTACTTCTCTCAATGAGAGTGTCGCATTTCCAGATGTCGGTATAGAATTGCCGTTGTCAGAGATATATTATCTTGTCGAGTTGAAGTAACCATGGCGACTCAACCCAAACGATACATATCGCCTCAAGAATATTTGGCAATTGAACGAAAGGCAGAGTTCAAATCTGAATATCACAGCGGCGAAATGTTCGCGATGGCGGGAGCAAGTGACAATCACGAAGCCATCATCCACAATCTGGATTTCGTCTTGGGATTGCAACTGCGAAAGCGTCCGTGTCGAATTTATGTAGGCAACACAAAGGTATTTGTAACCAACACTGGCTTGTACGCATATCCGGATTTGGCTGTAGTGTGCGGCAAGAGGGAATTCTCTGATGAGGTCACTGATGTGTTACTCAATCCTGAAGTTTTGATTGAGGTGTTGTCTGAGTCAACCGAGAAATATGACCGTGGGACAAAGTTCATGAACTATCAGAGTATTCCTTCGTTAAGGGAATATGTTTTGGTGTCGCAGGATAGAACACAAATTGAAATATTCAGAAGGCAGGATGGAGAGATGTGGCTTTATGCGAAAGAGACAAATCTGGACGGGACAATAAAGATTTCATCGATTGATTGCGCATTGGAATTGAAGGAAGTATATCACCAAGTTGAATTTGAAAAATTCTAATGACCAAATCCAAAGTAGCAGTTCTCAAAACAAAACCCGAAACAATCCTCGAAGATTACCAGCGCCTCGCTGAATTGGCGGGAATGCAAAACGTCTTAAGCAAAAGCTCAACGACGATTCTGAAGGATAATATTTCCTGGCACTTCCCTTTTCCCGCCGCGAACACAACGCCGTGGCAAATGGAAGGGACGATTCTTGCGTTGAAGAAGTCAGGGTTGAACGACATTAGTTGTGTGCAAAATAAAACCGTCGTGACTGATGCGTTCAAGGGTGAGGACTTGAACAACTACGTTCCTATCTTCAAGAAGTACAACATTCCTGTTCTCTTCAACTTTAAGCCTGAGGATATGAAGTGGAGCGTCTTCACCCCGAAAGCGAAGATGCATGTACTCAATATGATTTACCCCGAAGGGATTACCATCCCCGATTACTTCTTCGGCAAAAATATCATCCATCTGCCGACTGTCAAATGCCACATCTACACGACGACGACGGGCGCGATGAAGAACGCGTTCGGCGGATTGTTGAACACGAAACGGCACTACACACACTCATGGATTCACCGAACGCTCGTTGACCTTCTAGCGATTCAAAAAGAAATTCACTCAGGCATTTTTGCGATGATGGATGGAACAACTGTCGGCAACGGTCCCGGACCCCGCACGATGTTTCCCGTCGTGAAAGATTACATCCTCGCGAGCGCAGACCAGGTTGCCATAGATGCGGTCGCCGCAAAGATGATGGGCTTCGACCCGTTGAGTATCGAGTACATTCGCGTCGCGCATGAAGACAAACTCGGCGTCGGAGACGTTCGTGATATTGAAATTGTGGGCGCGGATATTTCGCGCGAGTCGTGGGGATTTCATGTTGGGAATAACGGCGTAAGCCTATTCGGCAATCTTGCCTGGTTCGGTCCGCTGCGAGGCATGCAGAAGCTCTTTTTCCGCACGCCATTGGTACATTTTTTCATCTTCGGCTCCGAAGCCTACCACGATTACTACCGCTGGCCTCTGAAGGATCGAGACGTCTTCGATAATTGGAAGAAGACGACGGAGTGGGGGAAGATGTTTGAGCAATATGAGTCGCGAGAAGTAGTACCAGAAAACTCCTATTCTCGAATATAGAAAGTCGATGTTGTTGTGAAGCGAAGAAGGAGACACGCATGAAAGCTAAATACAAGACAAGAAACGTTTCACCAGAGATGTTCAGTTTCAAACTTCCGAAATCTTTGCTGAAAGAACTTGCTTCTGGTTCAATCGTCGAAGGCAGCGTACACGGCGGACAGTTGTTCATCAAGCGCACCAAAAAACTGAGAGAAGGTTGGGAAGAGAGGTTTCGCTTGATGCATGAACGAGGAGATGACGCGTTGATAGATTTCTCATTGGGCACGACTTCATCGTGGGATAAATCTGAATGGCAATGGTAATTCGCCGTTTCGATGTGTTTCTTGTGGCGCTCGACCCTACAGTTGGAAGTGAAATCAAAAAGACTCGTCCCGCCGTTGTCGTTTCTCCCAACGAGATGAATCGTCACATTGCCACTGTTATTGTTGCTCCGATGACGACAAGGCAACGCAACTATCCCTCAAGAGTCCCGCTGAGTTTCCAGGAGAAGGATGGCGAAGTCGCTCTCGACCAAATCAGAGCAGTTGATAAAACTCGTCTCGCAAGACGTATAGGTCGCGTCAGTCCTACGACTCAAAGAAGGATTGTGCAGTGTCTTTCTGAGATCTTCAGCTAAAAAATGTCTCTTGATTATTATTCCTTGAGGAACAAAGAAGATACGATGAAGGTACCGCAGCATTAAGTATCTGGAAATGTTGTGTTGTTCCAATTCCCAGAAAGTCCTCTTTTCGCTTGACCAAACAATCCAAAGCTGAAACTGTTCTCTTTTTTTTGACCTTCATCTGGGGCAGCACATTTGTCGCGATGAAGATCGGTTTCCGCGACTTCTCGCCGATCTTGATGACCGCTGCACGCTTCGCGATCACGTCATTGTTCTTCCTCCTGTTTTTTTCCAGGAAGATCTTTCCTTTGCCGAAGGGCGCCCTCTTCAAGGGAATCGCGCTTGGAGTGTTTCTCTTTCTCGGCGCCACCGCGCAGAACATCGGACTGAACTACACGAGCATCTCGAAGTCGGCGTTCATCACAAGCCTCATGGTGGTTCTCGTTCCATTCCTCCAATTCATCATCGCTCGCCGCTCGCCGACAGTCGGCAACGCGCTCGGCATCAGCATTGTTGTTGCCGGCTTATGGCAGCTGACATCACCGTCAGGATCCGAATTCAACATCGGTGACGCTCTTACTCTGGTGTGCGCGATTCTGTTTGCTGTCTACATCGTCTATCTCGATGTTGCGTCAAAGGCGATGAGTCCGGTGCAATTGACGTTCCTTCAATCTGCTTCGACCGCATCATTAGGGCTTGTGGCGGCGTTTGGATTCGAGACAATTCTTTTCAATCCAACATCCTCAATGTTCCTCGCCGTGGGTTATCTTACGTTGTTTGCAACGATTCTCACGACATTCATGCAAACAAAATTCCAAAAAGACACGACGCCGACTCGCGCCGCTATCATCTTTACGATCGAGCCGGTATGGGCGTCAAGCTTGGCGTATTTCATACTGGATGAGCAACTGGGCTGGTTGGGAGTTCTCGGCGGTGCGCTGATCATCACCGGCGTCACCGTTTCGGAGTTGTCGGACAGAATTCCTGTTCTCAATCGCTCGCTCGTTTCGTCCGGCTTGTGAGCGGGGGTCCAAACACCCTACAGCTTTTTTCTCTCCATTCCGATATATTGCTCCAAAGCAAATATTCCTACACTGGAGAATTCAAATGTTTGCAAGAACCTCTCTGTCACTAGTTCTCTTTTTCTGCATCTCAACATCAATTGCCCAAACAAAAGGGCCCCTCACAATTATCTCCACATTTCCCAAAGGGCAGACGCAGGCAACGAATCAAACGCAAACCATCGTGGTAACATTCAACAAGCCGATGGTTCCGTTGCAGGAATTGCCGGAAGGAGACGGAACGGGTCCGTTGAAGATCTCGCCCGCAATCAAGGGAAAATACCGATGGGTCGGCGTGAGCGCACTCTCATTTACACCGGCGATGCCATTGGAACTTGCAACCGAATACAGGATCACGTTCCCTGCCGGCACAAAGGCGGTTGATGGTTCAGCGCTCGAAAAAGAATTCTCATGGTCGTTCACGACTCAGCGCCCGGCGCTCGTTGCATCGTTTCCGGGACACGGCCAAAAGTGGATCGAGACACAACAGAGAATTTATCTCCGGTACACTTTGCCAATGGACGCCGCGCGCGCGGCTTCGTTCATTCAACTAAGGGAGGGGAAACGTGAAGGCGCTTCGGTGCCGTTCACCGTTTCCTCCGCCACCTCAGATGAAATCACGAAGGCGCACGTCTATTGGCCGGACACGATGAACGCGCTTGTGGTTCGCCCCGGACGCGCTCTCGCAAAAGGAAAGCAATACGTTGTCATTGTCGCAAAGGGAATTCCCGCCGCGCATGGAAAGCTCGGCTCGGAACGCGAAACGTCTTTTTCTTTTGATACCTATGGCGATTTCAAATTCGTTGCCGTGGACAATCCGACCGACCGAAGACCCAACGAATCGCTTCTCCTTCGATTCAGCAACCCTGTTGCGGTGAAGGAACTCGTCCAGCACATGAAGTTCTCGCCTGAATACAAACTCACCGGGTACGAAGAGTACGATTGGAATACGGACGCGCCGAACTTCAGCGTTCGCCTCGAGCCTGAAAAGAAATACGTTGTCCGCATCAGCCGCGATATGAAAGACCAGTTCGGCCAGACTCTCGGCAAGGATATTGAGTTCACATTGACGACACGCTCATTTGACCCGGCGTTTCACATGACCACGGGACACGGGATACTTGAGGCGTACGGTGAGCGGATGTATCCCATCAATGTTGTGAACGTCAATTCCCTCGACATCGCGATGCTTAAGCTTACCCGCGAAACGCTTGTCCCGATTCTCTCGAAGGAAAGCTATTACTATACTCAGAATCCTTTTCAGGGAGTGATCGTTGATGTTGCGAAGCAGTGGACGCCCCCAGCGAAACGAAACGAGCAAACAACTGTTGGACTGAAACTTGATGAAGCCCTCAGCCCAAACAAGCGCGGGGCGCTGTTGCTGCAAGTTGCGCGTGAAAATGTCTTCTTGCGAGCCGATGTGCAGGTTACAGAAATGGGACTGACGGCAAAATACTCTCCCGAAGACGTCCTCGTCTGGGTAACGAAGTTGCGCGATGCATCGCCTGTTGCAAACGCGAGCGTTGAGCTGCGCGACGACGCGAACAACGTTCGCTGGCAGGGAACGACCGACGCGGATGGATTTGCCAAAGCGCCCGGCTGGGGAAAACTCGGGTTGACTGCCCGCGATGAATGGTCGCGCCCGCGCGTCTGGGTTATCGTTTCGAGGGAAGATGACATCGCATATACATCCTCGGATTGGCGGGAAGGCATCGAGCCGTATCGCTTCAACATCAACTATGATTGGAATCCCGAATACGAGCCGTGGCAGGGGATGCTTTTCACCGACAGGGGAATCTATCGTCCGGGGGAGGAAGTCTCGTTCAAAGGAGTTTTCAGAAATCGGAGCGGCGGCGACTGGTCGGTGAGACGCGGAGAAGTGTACCTGCGCATCTACGATTCGCGGAACGAGCAGGTGATGTTCGACTCGCTGCGCCTGAACGAGTACGGGTCGGTCGCATCCTCGCTTCATCTTTCCGATGAGGCGCATTTAGGCTACTATCGTATCGAAGCGATTCTCAAAAAAGAAAAGAAATATGGCGGTGAGGAACGAGCGCTTGCGAGCGAGACGTTTCGCGTGGAAGCGTATCGCGTGAGCGAATTCGAAGTGACGTCGAGGATGCGGGAGAAGAGTTACATCGTCGGCGATACCATGCGCGGGACGTTGAGCGCGAAATATCTGTTCGGGGGTGAGATGAAGGGAGAGAAGATACGCTGGCGCCTTCGCTAC